>VAZU01000151.1:0-1442 GCA_005884745.1 Alphaproteobacteria bacterium | reverse complement strand
CGCCATCGGTCCGCGGCCCTCCGAGCTCGTTACCACGACCTTGCTGTTCGCCTCGATGGTGCTGTCCTGGATCGCGTTCGCGTGGGTCGGTTTCGGCCATCAAGACGCCCACGTCGTGCTCGGCACCTTCATCGGGTCCGGCGACCTCCACGCCGAATGGGCGCTCAGGATCGATCCGTTGACCGCGGTCATGCTGGTGGTCGTCACCACGGTATCGGCGTTCGTGCACCTCTACTCGATCGGCTACATGTCCGAGGACCCGGGCCGGCCGCGGTTCTTCTCGTTCCTGTCGCTGTTCACGTTCGCCATGCTGATGCTGGTCACCGCCGACAATCTCGTGCAGCTGTTCTTCGGCTGGGAAGGCGTCGGGCTCGCCAGCTATCTGCTGATCGGGTTCTGGTATCACAAGCCGGAGGCCAACGCCGCGGCGATCAAGGCTTTCATCGTCAACCGCATCGGCGACTTCGGGTTCGCGCTCGGCATCTTCGCGGTGTTCATGATGGTCGGCGCGCTCGACTTCGGCACCATCTTCGCCCAGGCGCCCGGCCTCGTCGGCAAGACCATCTATTTCCTCGGCTATCAGATGGACGCGCTCGCGCTGATCTGCGTGCTGCTGTTCATCGGTGCCATGGGCAAGTCGGCGCAGTTCCTGCTGCACACCTGGTTGCCGGATGCCATGGAGGGCCCGACCCCGGTGTCGGCGCTCATCCACGCCGCCACCATGGTGACGGCGGGCGTGTTCATGGTGGCGCGACTGTCGCCGCTGTTCGAGCTGGCGCCCGCGGCGCTCGCCTTCGTCACCTTCATCGGCGCCACCACCGCGTTCTTCGCGGCCACGGTGGGCCTCGTGCAGAACGACATCAAGCGCATCATCGCCTATTCGACCTGCTCGCAGCTCGGCTACATGTTCGTCGCCATGGGGGTCGGCGCGTATTCGGTCGGCATGTTCCACCTGTTCACCCATGCCTCGTTCAAGGCTCTGCTGTTCCTCGGCTCGGGCTCGGTCATCACCGCCATGCATCACGAGCAGGACATCCGCAAGATGGGCGGGCTGCGATCCAAGCTGCCGTTCACCTATTGGACGATGATCATCGGCACCCTGGCGCTGACCGGGTTTCCGCTCACCGCCGGCTATTATTCCAAGGACGCGGTCATCGAGGCGGCATATTCGGGCCGCGGCTCGGTCGCGACGTATGGCTACCTGCTCACGCTGATCTCGGCGGCGCTGACCGCGTTCTATTCCTGGCGCCTCATCTTCAAGACGTTCCACGGCGAGCCCAACGAGCATCACGCCTTCGAGCACGCCCGCGAGAGCCCGCTCGTCATGCTGGTTCCGCTCGCGGTGCTGGCGCTGGGTTCGATCGTGACCGGTTTTGCGTTCGACGCGGTGTTTGCCGGTCATGGCGCCGAGGGTTTCTTCCGCGAATCGCTCAAGTTCGCCC
>VAZU01000137.1:711-6169 GCA_005884745.1 Alphaproteobacteria bacterium | reverse complement strand
GTTTTATTCCGGCAATGACAACGCGGCGAAGGCGGAAGTGGCGGGCCTGATCGACCGGATCGGCTTCTTCGGCATCGATCTTGGATCGCTCGCGGTCGGCGGCAAGCTCGCTCAGTTTCCCGGCGGACCTCTGCCGAACCAGAATCTCGTGAAGGTCGGCTGAATTTATGAGCACGCGCCCTGGCGATCGGTCGGGAAGCAGGACCGGCTCAGCCTGCGAACCCGACATAGCCGCTTCGTATGCTGGCTGCCGCCTAGCGCGTCATCGCGCCGTCAGGCCGCCGTCGAGCACGAACTCGGCGCCGGTGACGAAGGCGGATTCGTCGGACAACAGGTACACGCACAGGTCCGCTACCTCGCTCGCCTTGCCGAAGCGGCCGAGCGGAATATCCCGGCTCATCCGCTCACGCGCGTGCGCGGGATCCTTGGTCTGCGCGATCAGCGCATCCGCCATCGCGCCTTCGATGAATGCCGGATGCACCGAGTTGCAGCGCACCTTGGGATCGAAGCGCGCGCCGTGAAGCGCGACCGATTTGGTGAGCAGCCGCACCCCGCCCTTGGAGGCGTTGTAGGCGGCGAGATTGTGCCCGCCGACGAGGCCCGATACCGACGAGAGATTGACGATCGCGCCGCCGCCGCGCTTGAGCAGCGGCAGCGCATGCTTGCAGCCCAGAAACGTGCCGTCGAGGTTCACCGCCATGACCCGGCGCCAGGTCGCAAGATCGGTGTCCTCGACGCTGCCGGCCGCGGCGATTCCCGCCGCGTTGACGAGACCGTCGAGCCTGCCGGCGGAACGCTCGATCTCGGCGATGACGCGCAGCCAATCCTCCTGCGAAGTCACGTCGAGCGCATGATCCATGCCGGCGCTGCCGCCGAGGTCCGTCGTGATTGCGATCCCGCCGGCTTCCACGACCGCGTCGGCGGTCGCCGAGCCGATGGCGCCCGCGGCCCCGGTCACCAGCACGATCTTGTCTCTGAGACGACCCATCGTGTGCTCCTCAAACATGCCGCCGTCGTCCCGGAGCCCGAGCGAAGCGAGGGAATCCGGGACCCATGAACACCGCGCGCGCGAGATTTGTGCGGTTGGCGGTCATGGGTTCCGGGTTCGCGGGCTCACGCCCGCGCCCCGGAATGACAGGCTATCGGGAATATATCGGTGATCAAATATCGGCGAAATCGCCATGGCGGCCCTTGCCTTGCGCAAAGCGCGCGGCGCCCGCGGCGCCTTCGCGCTCGAACGCCGGCGAGGAAGACGCCCATTCCGACCGCAGGCCTTCGCGTTCGGACAGGCCCTCCTGCAGCAACACCGAGCGGCGGTCGGCGCGCATGCACGCTTGCGGAAACCGGGCGATCTCGCGCGCCAGCGCCTCCGCGACTTCGCGGGATTTTCCCGGCGCCGCCAGCCGCTCGCACAGCCCGATGCGCAGGCACTCCTCGGCCGGAACCTTGCGGCCGGTGAGAATGATATCGAGCGCGCGGCCGCGGCCGACGATGCGCGGCAGGCGCACCGTCCCGCCGTCGATCAGCGGCACGCCCCAGCGGCGGCAATACACGCCCATGAAGGCCGTCTCCTCCATCACCCTGAGATCGCACCACAACGCGAGCTCCATGCCGCCCGCGACCGCCGGCCCGGCAATCGCGGCGATCACCGGTTTCGACAATTCGAGCCGGCTCGGACCCATGGGTCCGCGTGGCGGCGGGCCATGTTCGGAAAAGTCGAGGTCGGAGAGCGGCTGCCGCTTGCCGACCTGGGTCGCGGCGAATTTGAGATCGAAGCCCGCGCAGAACGCGCCGCCTGCCCCCCACAGCACCGCCACCGATTGATCGGGATCGCGATCGAATGCCAGCAAGGCCTCGACCAGCGCCTCGGCGCTTGCCGGGTCCATGGCGTTTCTCGCGTGCGTGCGGGCCCGCACGATGGTCGTGACCGGGCCGTCGCGCTCGATCGTCGTGGTCATGGACGCTCCTCCGCTGGGCTCGATGGGTGAGCCGGGTGTCGGGCCCCCAATGTAGCGCACGGCCGCCCCCGGCATGTCATGCGCGCCGACGCAGCGCAGGCGGCTTCACGTCTCGGAATGGTGCTTGTGTCCGGCGGAGCCATGGGTGTGAGGGCCGTGCGAATGGGCAGGGTGAGCATGCGGATGTGCATGGGCGGGCTCGACATAGGCCCCGCCTTCCGGGTCGAACGGCGCTTCGATTTTTGCGCATTTGCCGCCCAGCGCAGCGATCAGCGATTCCAGTGCATGGTCGCGCCGCAGGCGAATGCGGTTCGAAAAGAGCTGGACCGGGACGTGGCGGTCGCCGAGATGAAAGGCGATCCGCGCCAGCGCCGCTGCATCCACGGCTCGCACTTCGACGAGCGGCTCGGCCTCGGCCACCACTTCGATGAGGCTGCCGTCCTCGAGCTCCAGCGCGTCTCCCATGCGCAGATGCGTCGGCTCGGCGAGCTCGAGCGCGAACCGGAGCCCTTTGACGGAAAGCCGCTCGCCGCGGGGCGCCCACCGCTGCGCTTGATCGAGAATCACGGCATCGACGACGCGCGCCGGATCGACGTTTTGCGCGGGAAGCACCCGCGTTGCCTTGGGAACGGATGGCCCGAACGCCGTCACGGACGATCAGTTGAGCCGAACCGGCCGCTCGTCGGAACCGGCGGATTTCGCTCGCGCTGCGGCAGCGTCGGCCTCGGCGCCGGGCGCCGCGTTCGTCGCCTGCGCGGCGTTGCGCTCGAAGCGCCGATAGGACCAGAAACCGACCGGCAGGCACGCGAGGTAGACGAGCGTGCCCAGGGTGAGCACGATCCACGGATAGCTCAGCAGCAGCGCCACGAACAGCACCACCACGACGAACACCGGCAGCACCATCTCGCGCGGCACCCGGGTCCCGAGCCGTTTGCCGGAAAATACCGGCAGCCGCGAAACCATCAGGAACGCGATCAGCAAGGTGTAGAGGAACGTGATCGGCGCCCACTCCGGGCCGCCGAGCAAATTGACGTAGATCGGCAGCAGAACGGTGATCGCGCCCGCGGGCGCCGGCATGCCGACGAAAAAATTCGACCCCCAGGCCGGCCGGTTGGGATCATCGGTTGAGACATTGAATCGCGCGAGCCGCAGCCCGGCGCAGATCGCGAACACCAGGGCGGCGATCCAACCGGCGGATCTGAGCTCGTGCAGGTCCCAGAAATAGAGAATCAGCGCCGGAGCCACGCCGAAATTGACGAAATCGGCGAGGCTATCGAGCTCGGCACCGAACCGCGAGGTGCCTTTGATCAGCCGGGCGATGCGGCCGTCGATGCCGTCGAGCACTGCCGCGAGCACGATCGCGGCGAGCGCGAACTCGAGCTTGCCCTCGATCGCCAGCCGGACCGCCGTGAGCCCGGCACAGAGTGCCAAGAGCGTGATGAGGTTCGGCACCAGCGTGCGCACCGGAATCGGCCGGAATCGCCGGCGCTTCGGCTCGTCGCGGTCGGGTTCGAACGGCGGAAACAGCATGGGCTAATTCTATAACGGGATTGGGGCCCCGCGCCAACGCCACCCGTTTCATTGGCGTCGGCAAGCTCGACCACGGCATCGTCGAGCAGCACCAACGCGCCGCAACCTCACCCCGCCCGGTAGGTCGGCGTCCCCCCGCCCGTGCCGAGCTCGGCAAGCACCGTCTCGCCCGCGACAGCGATCTGGCCCCGGCCGACCCTGAGCCTGGCGTCGTCCGGCAGGTAGAGGTCGACCCGCGAGCCGAAGCGGATCATGCCGATGCGCTCGCCGGCGCCGATCGCGTCGCCCTCGCGCACGAACGGCACGATCCGCCGCGCGATCAGCCCCGCGATCTGCACCAATCCGATGCGGGTGCCGGCCGCGTCGATGACGAGCGCGTTGCGCTCGTTGTCCTCGCTCGCCTTGTCGAGATCGGCGTTGAGGAATTTTCCCGCCCGATAGACCATTCGCTCGATGCGGCCGGTGACCGGGCTGCGGTTCACGTGACAATCGAACACGCTCATGAAGATCGAGATCCGCGGCAGCGGCGCCGCGCCCAGCGCCAGCTCCGCGGGCGGCACGGCGCGGCTGATCAGGCTGATGCGGCCGTCGGCGGGCGCCACCACGAGAGCGTCCGCGACCGGCGTCACGCGCGGCGGATCGCGGAAGAAATAAACGACCCAGAGCGTCGCCAGCGTGCCGAGCGTGCCGAGCGGCGGCCAGAGCAGGAACAACACCACGGCGGCGAGCGCGAAGACGGCGATGAAAGGATAGCCTTCGCGGTGGATGGGCACCAGCTGCGCGCGGATGGAGGCGATCACCGACATGAAATGATCATTCCGCGGCGTCGGCCGGCGCGACCTTCTCGGCCTCTTCCTCCGCCTCCGCCGCGGGAAGCCGCACTTCCTCGACCGGCGGCGGGTTGCGGTGGGACGTGCCGGATTCCTCGGCGACCCGCGCCAGCCGTTCGCGCGCCTCCTCGGCCTCGCGCTGGCGGTTCCACATGCTGGCATAGAGTCCCGCGCGCGCGAGCAGCGCCTGGTGCGTGCCGCGCTCGACGATCGAGCCGTCGTCGATGACGATGATCTCGTCGGCGGCGACGATGGTCGAGAGCCGGTGCGCGATCACCAGCGTGGTGCGGTTCTTCGACATGCGGTCGAGCGCGTCCTGGATGTCCTTCTCGGTGTGGCTGTCGAGCGCGGAGGTCGCCTCGTCGAGCAGGAGGATGGGCGGGCCCTTGAGGATGGTGCGGGCGATCGCGACGCGCTGCTTCTCGCCGCCCGAGAGTTTCAGGCCGCGCTCGCCGACTTCGGTGTCGTAACCCTTGGGGGCCATGCGGATGAAGCCGTCGATCTGCGCCATCCGCGCCGCCTGCTCGACCTCCTCGTCGCTCGCCTCCCAGCGGCCGTAGCGGATGTTGTAGCGGATGGTGTCGTTGAACAGCACGGTATCCTGCGGCACCATGCCGATCGCGGCGCGCAGCGAAGTCTGCGTGACGTCGCGGATGTCCTGTCCGTCGATGAGAATACGGCCCCCGGTCACGTCGTAGAACCGGAACAGCAGGCGGGAGATGGTCGACTTGCCGGTGCCCGAGGGGCCCACGACCGCGATGGTCTTGCCGGCCGGCACTTCGAAGCTCAGGTCCTTCAGGATCGCGCGCTCCGGCTCGTAGGCGAAGCTGACGCCTTCGAAGCGGATGGCGCCGTTCGTCACCGCGAGCGGCTTCGCTTCGGGCCGGTCCTTGATCTCGGGATCGCGCGAGAGAATCCCGAACATCATCTCGATGTCGATCACCGCCTGCTTGATCTCGCGATAGACCATGCCCATGAAGTTGAGCGGCTGGTAGAGTTGGATCATCATGGCGTTGATCATGACGAAATCGCCGACGGTGTGGGTGCCGGACTGGACGCCCAGCACGCACAGCACCATCGCGGCGGCGAGCCCGAGCGTGAAGATCGCCGCCTGTCCGGCATTGAGCACCGCAAGCGACG
>VAZU01000137.1:0-535 GCA_005884745.1 Alphaproteobacteria bacterium | reverse complement strand
TAGAGCACGATCGTGGCCAGGATGATCAGCACGTAGCGCCAATCGAACTGGAACAGCAGCACGGCGACGATCAGACCGACCTCGAGAATGGTGGGGATGAGCTGCAGGATCACCATGCGCACGATGACTTCGATGCCGGTGCGTCCGCGCTCCAGCATCCGGGTGAGCCCGCCGGTCTTGCGCTCGAGATGGAAGCGCAGCGACAATTGGTGCATGTGCTGGAACGTGAGGATGGCGAGGCGCCGCACCGCGTGCATCGCCACCCGGGCGAAGATGCCGTCGCGCACCTGGGTGAGCAGCGCCATCAGCAAGCGCATGCCGCCATAGGCGATGGTCATCGCGATCGGAATCGCGATCACCCACGCCCAAGGCGACGCCGCCACCGGCGCACTGGGTTGGCCGACCAGCGCATCGGTCGCCCATTTGTAGGTGAAGGGGACGGCGATCGTCGCCAGCTTGGCGAACAGCAGCAGCACCATCGCACCGAGGACCCGGAGCTTGAGGTCGGGGCGATCGCTCGGCCAGATGTAGGGCC
>VAZU01000146.1 GCA_005884745.1 Alphaproteobacteria bacterium | reverse complement strand
ATGAGCGCCTTGACGATGTCGGTGCCGCGGCAGAACGCGCCGTCGATCATGATCTTGGCGCGGCCGCCGACCGCCTCGACGATCTCGGGCAGCATTTCCATCGCGCCGAGCCCGTGATCGAGCTGGCGGCCGCCGTGGTTCGAGACATAGATCCAGTCGACGCCGTGCTCGACCGCTCTTACGGCGTCCTCGCGCGTGGCGATGCCCTTGAGCGCCAGCGGAATCTCGAAGTTCTGCTTGATGCGCGCAACCGTGCGCCAGTCGAGCGCCGCCTGGAACTCGCGGCCGGAAACGCGGCGGCGGCCCGCGGTGACGAAGCGTTTGGCGAGGTCGCGCTCGCGCCGGCTGTAGACCGCGGTATCGACGGTGAGGCAGAACGCGGCGTAACCCTTCGCCATCGCGCGGCGGACGTGGTCGTCGACATAGGCCGCGTCGCCGCGCACATAGAGCTGATAGATGCGCAGCGCGTCGGGCGCAGCCTCGGCGACGGCTTCGAGCCCCGGCTCGCACACCGAGCTGAGCATATGCGCGACGCCGAACTCCTGCGCGGCCCGTGCCGCGGTGGCGCCGCCGCCTTGGTGAAAGACTTCGAGCGCGCCGACCGGCGCCAGCACGACCGGCAGCCGCAGCCTGCGCCCGAACCGCTCGACCGCGGTGTCGATCCGGCTCACGTCGCGCAGCACGCGCGGTCGGAACGCCAGCGCATCGAGCGCCATCCGGTTGCGCCGGAGCGTCGTCTCGCTCTCGGTGCCGCCGACGATGTAATCCCAGTCGTTCTGATCGAGGTTCTGGCGCGCCTTTTTCACGATCTCGTGCAGGGTCTGGAACTCGGGGCTGGCCAACCCGCCGCGCAGCGCCGCGGCGGATTCGTCGGAATAGACGCCGCGCTTTTCCTTTGGCGTTTCATTCATGGCTGGTCATGATCCCGGAGTTTTAGTTCATACTCCACGTCGAGCGGAAACGAGTAACGAGCCAGTGTTAGCTCAGGCCGCGCAGCTCGCTTTCTTCCCCTCTCCCCCTGTGGGAGAGGGTGCCGAGCGGACGAAGTTCGCGAGGCGGGTGAGGGGTCACAGTCCCGCCGCATCGTGTAACCCCTCATCCGGCCACGCTCGGATTCCCTCCGCGCGGCCACCTTCTCCCATCACAAGGGGAGAAGGGAAGCGAGCGTGCCCCCATCGCCTGTATCCAGAATTCAATGACATCAATTCAATTCTGATACTCCATACGTTGCCTCAATCCGATCCCAACATGAGCGCCTGACGTCCGTAGCAATACTAATGGACTTAGCGTGGTTTTCGCGACTGAGGCGGACCATCGCCACGCCCAGTCACGACCGAATCAATAGGGAGGCTACTGAGCAACTCGAAAGCGCGAGTCATGTCATGCCCCTTCTCGCGCAACACAATTTCGTCGCCTCGGCGGAAGATCTCCACTTCCCGACCTTTCAATCGAAATTGTTTAGGCAACCGAACGGCTTGGCTATTTCCGGAACGAAAGACGCGAGCAAATGCCATAGGTCGGACCACCCGTTAGCAGGAAACGTATACAGCATCGGCTATCGACAAAACGAGATTGTTACCTATTGGCCACCGCGTCCTCCTCGTCCGGATAGGCCCAGCACAGCGCCGGCGGCAGCACGATGTCGACCTCGCTGTCGACCGCATAGCGCGCGCTGCTGCCGAGCTCGAGCGCGGCGAGTTTTCCGCCGAGCACGGCGAGGCTGTAGACCGTCTGCGCGCCCTCGTAGCGCTGCACCAGCACCCGCGCCGTGAACCGGTTCGGCCCGCTGCCGCCCGCGCCGTCGGCGCCGAACCGCACGTTCTCCGGGCGCACCGCGATCCTTACTGCGGCGCCGGCGGAAACCCGCGGCGGCAGCCAAGCGACGAGGCGATGGCCGGACGGCGCCTCGACCGTACCGAACTCGCCGTCGCGGTCGAGCACGCGGCCGGCGAGCAGATTGGACGCGCCGGTGAATTGCGCGACGAACAGCTCGGCGGGCCGGTTGTAGATCTCGGCCGGCGGTCCGATCTGCAGCAGCCTGCCGTCGCGCATGACGCCGACGCGGTCGCCGAGCACGGCGGCCTCGGCCTGGTCGTGGGTGACGTAGAGCGCGGTGACGCCGGTCCGCTTGATGATCCGCCGCAGGTCGTCGCGCAGCCGCAGCCGCAGGTTGGCATCGAGATTGCTCAGCGGCTCGTCGAGCAAGAGCAGCGCCGGCTCGTAGACGAGGCTGCGCGCCAGCGCCACGCGCTGCATCTGTCCCCCGGAGAGCGACACCACGGGACGCCGCGCGAACTCGGAGAGCCCGACCAGCTTCAGCGTCTCCGCGGTCCTGCGCTCGATCTCGGCTCGTGAGGTGCGGCGCTGGCGCAGCGGGTAGGCGACGTTCTGCTCGACCGTCATGTGCGGCCACACCGCATAGGACTGGAACACCATGCCGACGTTGCGCGCGCGGGGCGGCACCAGCACGCCTTCGGAGGGCGCCGACACGGTCGCGCCGCCGATGCGCACCACACCCGCGCTCGGATGCTCGAGGCCGGCGACGCAGCGCAAGGTCGTGGTTTTGCCGCAGCCGGAGGGCCCGAGCAGGGCCACGATCTCGCCGGCGCCGACCGCAAAGCTCACGTCGTCGACCGCGGGCGCGCCCGTGGCGAAGACTTTGCGCAAGCGCTCGACCCGCAGTTCCGCGGACATTCGGCTTGCTCCGAAGTCAAACACGATGGTGACCGCTTACTGCCTATAGCCGTAGGTCTTGTTCCAGTCCTCCATCCAGGCAGCATGGAGTTTCTTGTACTGCTCGAAATTCGGCACCCACACCTTTACCACCTCGGGATCGTAGCCCTCCGGATAGGCCGGCGCCTGTTTCAGCGAGGTGAGCTGGCCGAGCTCCTTGATCATGAAGGTCTGGCCCTCGTCCGACAGGTTCCAGTTGAGGAACAGTTTTGCCGCGTTGGGATGCGACGCCGTCTTCGGGATGCCGCTCGCGTAAGGATTGATCGGCACGCCCTCGGGCGGGAAGAAGATCTCGACCGGCGCGCCGTCGCGCTTCTTGGTCCAGATGATGTTGTAGAGCAGCGGCGCGATCGAGACCTCGCCGCGCACCAGCGCATCGGACAGCGGCGCGCCCGACGGGTAGAGCCCCGGCTTGGTCGCCGCCTGTTTGCGCCAGTAATCCTCGCCCAGCACCTGGCGCTCGAACATGATCCTCGTCCAGGTGGTGCCGCCTGACGGACCGATCACCTGCCCGATCTGGCCGTTGCCGTATTCCGGCTTGGTAAGGTCCATCCAGGATTTGGGCGGGTTCTTCACCAGCTCGCTGTTGTAGGCGATCGACCAGCCGAGCGTGGCGCGCGGCCACAGTTTCGGCGAGATCAGCACGTCCGCAATATAATCCGCGGCATTGGGCGGCGCATAATCCGCGAACTGGTTCTCGATCTCCAGCATCAGCCCGCGATCGGAATGGTCGACGACGTCGGCGGCGAGCTTGCCGGCGGCGGCCTCGGTCTTGACCCGGGTGATGAGCTGGCCGCCGGGCGCGCGCACCATTTCGACCTGCACGAACGGGAAGCGCTTGTTGAAGGCGGCGATGACCTGCCGCTCCACCTCGGCAAAATTGGCGGTGTAATACACCAGCGAGCCTTCCTGCTTCGCCGCCTCGATCAGCTCCGGCGGCCCGAACGGATTTTTCCCGGGCCCTTGCGCTCCGGCTCGGTCGGCCACGGCCGCGGCCGCCAACCCGAGCGCGCCTTTCACGAGTGCGCGTCGCGACGGTCGCGACGTGAGAATTTTCGTCATCGTTCTCCTCCCTAGGTTCTTGTTTGTATCGTGTCCTAACGGACGCGGGCGATGCCGGTGTCGGCGGCGCCCCGCGACAGCCAGTGCGCGAAGCCGATCAGCACGGCCAGCAGCGCCGTCTGCACCAGGCTGAACGCCGCCGTGATGTTGATGTTCTGATTGTAATAGTCCAGCAGTAGCACCGCCATCACCATGGTGCGGCTGCTGTAGAGGAACAGCGAGGAACCGAGCTCCCGCACCGAGAGGATGAACAGCAGGGTCATGGCGGCGATCACGCCGGGCCGCGCCAGCGGCAGCACGATCGAGCGGATGGTGGCGAGCCTGCCGCGGCTTCCTCGAGCTCGCGGTGGATCTGCATCAGCGAGGTCGACAGCACCTTGACGGTGTCCGGCATGAAGCGGGCGATGAAGGCGAGCGCCAGGATCCAGATCGTGCCGTAGAGCCCGCCGGGCAGCCCGATCCAGGCCCACAGATACGCGACGCCGATGACGAGCCCGGGGATCGCGACCGGCAGCGTGGCGATGAGGTCGACCGCCCTGCGGCCCGGCGCGTTGGTGCGGTTGACCGTATAGCCGATGGCGAACGCGAGCACGCCGCCGGCCACCGCCGTGATCAAGGCCACCTCCACGGTGTTGACCATCGACAGCGTAGTCAGCGGATTGGAGAACAGATTGTCGAAATGCTGCAGGCCGTATTGCTTCAGGTCGAACAGGCTGGCCGCGCCGCGGAAGAACAGATACTTGCGGAACGCGGCGATGACGAGCGCCAGCGTCGGCAGCACCGCGACCACGAGCAGATAGACGATGGCGAGCGCCAGCGTGAAATAGCGCCAGCGGCCGAGATCGAGCGAGCGCGGCCGGAACGCCTTGCCGGCGACCGTGGTGAAGCTCTTGCCCGAGAGCACCATCTGCTGCAGCACCACCAAGAGGCCGGTGACGATCATCAGCAGGATCGCGACCGCGGCTGCGGTGCTGTAGAGCGGCGGCGACCAGGCGGTCAGGTTGAAGATGTAGGTGGTCAGCACCGAGATGTTGGCGGGCGCGCCGAGGACGGCGGGAATGCCGTAGATCCCCAGCATGACGATGAACGACAGCAACGTGGCGGCGATGATCGCCGGGGCGATCAGCGGGAACGTGATGGTGCGCAGCGTGCCGAGCGCGCTGGCGCCGGAGATTTCCGCCGCCTCCTCGAGCGAGGGATCCATGTTGCGCAGCGCCGCCGAGGTGAACATGTAGACGTAGGGCGCGTAATACATGCCGAACACGGCGATCAGCCCCGGCATGGAATAGAAATTGAGCCGCCAATCGGTGCCGAGCCACGCCAGCACCGTATTGATCAACCCGGTGCGCGGCGAGCCCAGGATGGTCCAGGCGACGCCGGCGACGAGCGGCGGCACGAACAGCGGGACCAGCCCCGCGGTGGCGATCAGCGCCTTGCACGGCGTGTTGGTGCGCACCACGATCCAGGCGAAGCCGAGCCCGATGACGACCGCGATCGCGGTGCCGCCGCCGCAGACCACGAGCGTGTTGACCAGCGCGAAATGCACGTTCGGGTTGGCGAGGACCTCGATGAAATTGTCGAGCGAGACCGCGGAAAGGTTGAATCCGTCGACCACCGGGTTGGTGCCCGAGAGCGCCCCATAGAGCAGCATGAAGGTCGGATAAAGCACGAGGAACGCCAGCAGCGCGAGCAGCAGGCCCGACCACAACCATCCGCCGAGGCGAAACGAGGCGAGCCGGGGCGCCGGCCGGACCTGGTCCGCAAGTGCAAGCGAGGTGGCCACCTGGTCTCCTAATCTGGGCAGAGAATTTTACTGAGCCGGCAGACGCTAGCCAAATCCCGGGAGTGCGCCAAGTTTTGGTTCGGCGAGCGCCACGACCTTGAACAATTCGCCCATGCCGCGCGGGCCTCCCTCGGTGAGCCGCGCGCGCGCCGCGTCGATCTCGGCCGCGCGGCCGGACGTCGCCGTCTTGAGCATCGCGGCGCGGGTCTCGATGCCGAGCCGCGTGAGGAACTCGCGCTGCGTCACCGGGCCGTGCACGCGCGCGCCCGACCGCGCCGCCGCGCGCGCCAGCGCCGCGAAATCGACGTGGGCGGAAAGATCGACCTCGCCGGGCCGCTCCAGCACCTGGGCAAACGCATGCCCGCCGACCGCCTGCAGCGTCTCGCCGAGCCCGCCGGCATGGCCGTAGTCGATGACCAGCGCCACCCCGCCCTGACGCACCAGCCGGCGGCCGAGTTCGACGGCCCAGGCATCGGAGCGCCATTCCCAAATTGCGCCGGCCGGGGCATCGCGCAGCTCCGCCGGCAGCATGGCGGAGAACCCCACGATCGGATCGGGATGCAGCGCCAGCGCCAGCTTGCCGTCATCGGCCAGTCCCACCATGCGTTCGTGCCAGCCGCTTTTCGCGCGCACCGCCTGATGCACCGGAAGTGCGTCGAAGAACTCGTTGGCGATGACGATGAGCGGATTTTTTTCGGGCACCTGCGCGAGCGTCGCATGCCAGGACAGCGGCACGCCGGCAGCGGCGAGTGTCTGCTGCTGCCGCCGGCGCAATGCCGGACTGATCTCGACGAGATCGACCGCGAGCGCCGCGTGAAATTCCTTGGCGATCTTCGCCGCGCGCAGCGCGTCCGCCATCAGCGTCCCGCGCCCGGGTCCGAGCTCGACCAGGCGAATGCGATCGGGGCTGCCCATCTCGCTCCACGCCGCCGCCGCCCACAGCCCGATCAGCTCGCCGAACATCTGGGAGATCTCCGGCGCGGTGATGAAATCGCCGCGCGCGGCGAACGGATCGCGGCCGGCGTAATAGCCGTGGGTCGGATGGCCGAGCGCGAGCGCCATGAACTGTGCGACCGGGATCGGGCCGTCGACGGCGACGATTTTTCGGATCTCGGCTTCGAGTGCGTTCATCCGCGGTTCACGCCGCGGGGGCAGGCCGGCGGCGCAGCGCGACGCAGATCAAGGCAAGTCCGGCCAGGATCATCGGGATCGACAGCAGCATGCCCATGGTCAGCCCGCCCCACAGAAATCCGAGCTGCACATCGGGCTCGCGAAACAACTCGGCGATGCACCGCGCGACGCCGTAGCCGAGCGCGAACGCGCCGATGATCAAGCCCGGCCTTCGCAGGGCGCCGGCACGGATCAGGATCGCCAGCGCGGCGAACAGCACAAGGCCCTCGAGGCCCGCCTCGTAGAGCTGGCTCGGGTGGCGCGGCAGCGGACCGCCGCCGGGAAACACCATGGCCCAGGGCACGTCGCTCGGCCGGCCCCACAATTCGCCGTTGATGAAATTGGCGATGCGACCGAGAAACAGCCCGATCGGCCCGACCGCGCAGGTGAGGTCGCCGAGCGAGAGCACCGGGATGCCGCGGCTGCGCGCGAACAGGACCACGGCGACGACGCAGCCGATGAAGCCGCCGTGGAACGACATCCCGCCCTTCCACAATTGCGGGATCTCGATCGGATGCGCGATAAAATGCGGCAGGTTGTAGAACAATACGTAGCCGGTGCGGCCGCCGAGGATGACGCCGAGCGTGACCCACAGGACGAAGTCGTCGAAATCCGCGGCGGTCAGCGGCGCGGGCCCGCCCCAGGCGGATCGCGACTTTATGACGGCGCGGGCGTAGAGCCAGCCGAGCACGATGCCGGCGATATAGGCGAGCGCATACCAGCGGATCGCGAACGGACCGAGCTCGACGATCACCGGGTCGAGCGCGGGAAACGGCAGCGCCAGGAGCGGCATGAAGATCTCGCGGGTTGCGCCGGGTCTTGGCGCGCGGCGGAGCGCCAAGTCAAGCCGCGTTATACTTGCGGCTCCGCTCCGGAATACCCATTGTGTCCGGCTAGGTAGCGCAGCGGGAGGGATCCATGGCCCAGACGACGAACCGGTTTTTCGACGAGATGGCGCGGCTGATGAATGATGCGGCCGGGGTCGCCTCGGGCGTGCGGCGCGAGTTCGACACCATGTTCCGCAGCCAGGCCGAGCGCATCTTGCGCGATCTCGACGTGGTGAGGCGCGAGGAGTTCGAGGCCGTCAAGGAGACGGCGCGGCTCGCGCGCGAGGAGAACGAGGCGCTGAAAGCCCGGATCGCCGCGCTCGAGGCCAAGCTGGGGTCCGGCAGCGGCCCGGTACCGCAGAATCCGCCGACCGTGATGTAGGAGGCTGGCTCCGGTCACCTCTCCCGCTTGCGGGGGAGGCCGCCGTCGCAAAGCGACGGCGGGAGGTGGCCCCTCCCCATCCCTCCCCCGCTTGCGCGGGAGGGAGGAGTATGTGGCTCATGCTGGTGCAACAATAACGGCCGCGGCGAGGGTGGCCCGGTTTCTTGTATTTCCGGGTTGATCCCGTTATAAGCTGCCCGACCGCGGCACGGTGCCGTTTCGGCCGGCCGCAGCGACGGCCGCGTTAGCGGCCGTTTGCATTGCCATTGGCCAGGATCTGCGAGGATCGACCCCATGACGAAAGTCAAGGCGCTCAAGGCGACGGCGCGGTCGCGGGCCGGAACGGGAGCGGCCCGGGCGGTGCGGCGCGAAGGCCGGGTGCCCGGCGTGGTCTACGGCGACGGAGCAGCCCCGCTGCCGATCTCGCTCGATTTCAAGGAGCTGCGGCAGAACATCTTTGCCGGGCATTTCCTCACCTCGATCTACGAGCTCGAGGTCGACGGCGCGCGCCACCGGGTCATTCCGCGCGATTATCAGCTCGATCCGGTGCGCGACGTTCCGATCCACGTTGATTTTCTCCGCCTCGGCGAAGGCGCCCGCATCCGCGTGCGCATCCCGGTCCACGTCAAGAACGCCGACCAGGCGCCGGGCGTGAAGCGCGGCGGCACCGTCAACATCGTCGAGCACTCGGTCGAGGTGCTTTGCCTGGCCGACGCCATTCCGGAGGCGATCGACGTCGATCTCACCGGATTGGAGATCAACCGGTCGGTGCACTTGAGCGACCTGACGCTGCCGCAGAACGTGCGCCCCGTGACCCGGCGCGACGTGACGCTCGTCACCATCGTGGCGCCGTCGGGCTATCTCGAGGAGCAGAAGGCGGCCGCGGAGGCCGCGGCGGCAGCGGCGGCAGCGGCGGCGGCCGCCGAGGCGGCCGGCGAGCTGGTGCCCGGTGCTCCAGGTGCGGCACCCGGGGCTCCCGGCGCGCCCGGCGCCGCGCCGGCGGCGCCCGGAGCCGCCCCGGCGGCGGGCGCCGCAGCGGCGCCGGCGGCCGGCGGCACCGCGCCGCAGGAGAAGCCGGGAAAGAAGTGAGGCCGCGGGGCCGCGGGGCCGCGCGGCATGAGCCATGCTGCTGTTCGTCGGGCTCGGCAATCCTGGTGCGGGCTATTCCGGCCATCGCCATAACGTCGGCTTCATGGCGGTCCAGGCGATCGCCGCGCGCCACGGCATCGGCCCGTGGCGCCGCCGGTTTCAGGGCGTGGCGGCCGAAGGGACGATCGGCCCGGATCGCGTGCTGCTGCTCGAGCCCGGAACCTACATGAACGAATCGGGTCGCGCGGTCGCGGAGGCCGTGCGCTTCTACAAGATCCCCCCGCACGACACGCTGGTGTTCCACGACGAGATCGATCTTGCGCCCGGCAAGGTGCGGGTGAAGATCGGCGGCAGCACCGCCGGCCACAATGGCCTGCGCTCGATCAGCGCCTACATCGGCAACGAGTATCGCCGCGTGCGGATCGGCGTCGGTCATCCGGGCGACAAGGACCTGGTCGAGCATTACGTGCTGAGCCCGTTCAGCAAGGGCGAGCGCGCCTGGGTGGAGAATTTGTGCGAGATCATCGCCGAGAACGCCGCTCTGCAAGGTCCACCTCGCGATGGCCGCGAAGGGGTTCGTCGAGCCCAAAAGCCCCGGCGCGCCGGCGGATGGAGCCGGTGGACCGACCTGACACGCCATGGGATTTAGCTGCGGGATCGTCGGGCTGCCGAACGTCGGCAAGTCCACCCTGTTCAACGCATTGACCGAGACCGCCGCGGCGCAGGCGGAGAATTATCCGTTCTGCACCATCGAGCCGAATCTGGGCGAGGTGGCGGTGCCGGATCCGCGGCTCGAACCGGTCGCCGCGCTGGCCAAATCAACCGCCATCGTCCCGACCCGACTCGCCTTCGTCGACATCGCCGGCCTGGTGCGCGGCGCCTCGCGCGGGGAGGGTCTGGGCAATCAGTTCCTGGCCAACATCCGCGAAGTCGACGCCGTCGTTCATGTCGTGCGCTGCTTTTCCGGAAGCGACGTCATTCACCTCGAGGGCAGGATCGCGCCGGTCGAGGACATCGAGACCATCGAGACCGAGCTGATGCTCGCCGACCTCGACAGTCTGGAGCGGCGCATCGAGCCGCTGGAGAAGCGCTCGCGCGGCGGCGATCCGGAAGCGGGCGCGACGCTCGATCTCGTCGGGCGGGCGCTCATGGCTTTGCGCGAAGGCAAGCCGGCGCGGCTCATCGAGCGCAAGGACGCGCAGGAGAAGGCGTTTCGCATGCTCGGCCTGCTCACGTCGAAGCCGGTGCTCTACGTCTGCAATGTCGACGAGGAGCATGCGGCGGAGGGCAACGCGTTTTCCCGCGCGGTCGAGCTCCGCGCGCAAGCCGAGGGCGCCGGCTGCGTGCTGATCTCGGCCAAGATCGAAGCGGAGATCGCCGTGCTGTCGCGCGCGGAGCGCGGCGAATATCTCGCCGCGCATGGATTGCACGAGGCCGGGCTCGACCGCCTGATCCGCGCCGGCTACGCGCTGCTCGATCTCGTCACCTTCTTCACCGCCGGCCCCAAGGAGGCGCACGCCTGGACGGTGACGCGCGGCACGCGGGCGCCGCAGGCCGCCGGCGTCATTCACACCGATTTCGAGCGCGGCTTCATCCGCGCCGAGGTCGTCTCCTGGGAGGACTACGTGGCGCTCGGCGGCGAGGCCGGCGCGCGCGACGCCGGCAAGCTTCGGCTCGAGGGCAAGGATTACGCCGTCGCCGACGGCGACGTGATCCATTTCCGGTTCGCGACGTGAGGAATGCGCAGAGACATTGTTGTCTGCAGAGTATCACCGCTTGCGACCCCCACCCCGTCCTCCCCCTTTCAGGGCAGGGGAGGGATCGAGCAAGCGGCTTGCGCCTTCCTCCCCCTGCAAGGGACCTGCAAGGGGGAAGGAGGCGGGGGTCCCTTCAGAAACGCTGAAACCCGGAGACCGCCCTCACATCCCGCCGCGGTTGCGCATCGCGCCGAGATGCTCGTTGATGCGAAACGCGATCAGCACCAGCTCCGCCGCGATCCGCGCGAACACGATGCCGGCGAGCATGCCGACGAAGCTGGCGATCAGCATCAGCAATCCGGCAATCGGATTGATGGCCATCGTGCCGAGCGAGGAGATCATGCCGGCCAATCCCAACAGCACCGAAACCACCACGACGAGCCAGTAGAACGTCCGGATGATCGCGGGCGTGATGAAACGGTCCCACTGGAACAGATCGCCGACGTAAAACATGATCCCCCCTCCCGCGCTTGCGGTCGTCGCCGGCGCGGACACTGCACATTTCGCAAGCCCGGTCAACGCGATGCGGTTGACCCTTCCGCTCGCGCGGCTTAAGCAGCGAGCCCGACATCCGCGAAGGATTCCGTGCCGAAGCTTTTTTGGGAAGATTTCGTCGAAGGCAGCGTTGCCGAGTACGGACCCCGGCTCGTGACCCGCGAGGAGATCGTGGCCTTCGCGGCCGAGTTCGATCCGCAGGCCATGCATCTCGACGAGGACGCCGCCCGCTCGACCCTGCTGGGCGGGCTCGCAGCGTCCGGATGGCACACCTGCGTCCTGCTCAATCGCCTCGTGGTCGATGGGCTGATCAACAACGCCCACTCGATGGGGGCTCCGGGCGTCGACGAGGTGCAATGGCTCAAGCCGGTGCGGCCCGGCGATCGGCTCGTCGTGCGTGCCGAGGCGGTGAACAAGCGCGCGTCCAGCAGCAGGCCGGAAATGGGCTTCGCGAGCTTTCGATTCGAACTCCGCAACCAGGCGGGGGAGACGGTCATGACGCTCGCCTTCTCCCTCATGGTCGCCCGACGCTCCGCTCCCCCCGCGGAGCGGGGCGAGGGCGAGCACGGCCGAGTTCGATCATGAAGTATTTCGAGGACGTTCGGGTCGGCGACAAGCTCGTGGTCGGACGCCATACTTTCACGGCGGAAGAGATCAAATCGTTCGCCGAGCGATTCGATCCGCAGCCGTTCCATCTCGACGAAGCCGCGGCCGCGCGCTCGCAGTTCGGCGCGCTCTGCGCCTCCGGTTGGCACACGGCGGTGATGTGGATGCGGCTGCGGATGGATCAGATGCGCCTCGAGGTCGAAGCACAGCGCGCGCGGGGCGAGCCGGTGGCACAGCTCGGACCCTCGCCGGGATTTCGTCAGCTGCAATGGCGCAAACCGGTCTATGCCGGCGACACCATCACCTACGCCAGCGAAGTGTTGGAATCGCGCGCGTTGAACAGCCGTCCCGGCTGGGGCCTGGTGCTAATCTCCTTCATCGGTTCGGCCTTCGTGGAGCGCCGGCCGCAATGATGCTCGAGCCACAAATTTCGTCCGCGGGAACGGACGAGGATTATCCCGCCTCGCCGCGGGATAAACGCCGCACCCTGAGCGTGGCGCTTCCCGTGCACGCGCTCCACGACGGCTATTCCGATGTCGTCTACATCATGTTGCCGATCTGGCAGGCCGAGTTCGCGCTGAGCTATGCGGCGGTCGGGCTGCTGCGCTCCACGCTTTCCGGCGCGATGGCGGCCTTCCAGATCCCGGCCGGGCTGCTTGCCGAGCGGATCGGCGGGGCCGCGGTGCTCGCCGCCGGCACCGCGCTTGCGGGCTTGTGTTTCTGCCTGATCGGCTGGAGCTCGGGCTACGCGTTCATTGCCGCCGCGCTGTTCCTCGCTGGGATCGGGTCGAGCACGCAGCATCCGATCGGCTCGGCACTGGTTGCGCGGGCGTTCGCCGGACCAAAATCGCTCGCCGCCATCGGCACCTATAATTTCTCCGGCGATATCGGCAAGGTGCTGTTCCCCGCGGCGGCGACGCTGCTGATGCTGGTCTTGCCGTGGCGCGCCACTCTCGCTCTGCTCGGCACTTTGGGGATTGCGGCGGCCGCCGCGATCTTTCTGCTGCTGCCGCGGTTCGCGGCGCCCTCGCCGGCGACCGGTCCGCGGGACACGGGGCGCCGGGTGTTTCGCGGCGGCGACCGGACCGGGTTCCCCCTGTTGCTGTCCGTCGGCATGATCGACAACGCGACCCGCACGGCGTTCCTGACCTTCCTGCCGTTTCTGCTGCGAGCCAAGGGCGCGGAATTGCCGACCATCGGCTTGGCGCTCACCCTGGTGTTCATCGGCGGAGCCGCCGGGAAGCTGGTCTGCACCTTCGTCGGGATGCGCATCGGGGTGCTCGCCACCGTGATCCTGACCGAGAGCATGACCGCACTCGGGATCTTCGCTTTGCTGCCGCTGCCGCTCGGCGCCGCCGTGGCGCTGATCCCGCTGGTCGGCGTGGCGCTCAGCGGCACTTCCTCGGTGCTCTACGGCTCGGTCGCGCATCTGGTCGCGCCGGCGGCCCGGACCCGGGCGTTCGCCGTGTTCTACACCGGCACCATCGGCTGTGGCGCGCTGGCGCCGTTTGCCTACGGTCTTGTCAGCGACCGGCTCGGCATTGCGGCGACCATCGCGGTGATCGCCGCCGTTGCGCTGCTGACCCTGCCGCTCGCGGCGGCATTGCGAGGATCGCTCCGGCAGGCGAGCGAAGCCGGGATTTGACGCGCTCTCCGGCGGGGACGTCTCAATGCCCCTCGAAACTCACCAGCGTGCGCACCGGCAGCTCGAGCTTGCGCAGCTTGTCCGCTCCGCCCAGCTCCGGCAGGTCGATGATGAAGCAGGCGGCGAGCACCTGGGCGCCGGCGTTGCGCAACAGCTTGACCGCGCCCTCGGCGGTGCCGCCGGTCGCGATCAGGTCGTCGACCAGGATGATGCGGTCGCCCCGGGTGACGGCGTCCTCGTGCATCTCCATCTCGTCGAGGCCGTATTCCAGCGAATAGGCGATCCGCACCGTGGTGTGCGGCAGCTTGCCCTTCTTGCGGATTGGGATGAAGCCCGCCGAGACCTGATGCGCGACCGCTCCGCCGAGGATGAAGCCGCGGGCCTCGACGCCGGCGACCTTGTCGATTTTCGCGCCCGCCCACGGCTGCACCAGCTCGTCGACGGCGCGGCGGAACGCCCGCGCGTCGCCGAGCAGGGTGGTGATGTCGCGGAACATGATGCCCGGCTTGGGATAATTGGCGATCGTGCGGATCGTCGCCTTGAGGTCGTGCTCGATGAGCGATGTGGCCATGGGCGTCCCGTCGTGCTCGCGCGGCGATGCTACGCGCCGTCCACCGCGCACCATCGTGCCTTATAGTTTTCCCAGCACCCTGCCGGCAACGGCCTCGAGCTTTTTGATGAGCGCGGGATCGCGCGCCTCCGGCGCGGTGATCAGCGCGTTGTCGAGCGCGCGGTCGGACCCGATCGGGCAGGCTTCGTGCTCGCGCGGGAACTCGCGCGCCAGCCGGGTGACCAGGCGCTTGGCCCTGTCGGCGTTCGCGGTCAGCACCTTGATCACGTCGGCGACCGTCACCGCGTCGTGGTCGGGATGCCAGCAGTCGAAGTCGGTGACCATGGCGACCGTCGCGTAGCAGATCATACCCGAGGTTCTTGTAGGTGAGGCTTTCGGCGAGGGTGGAGAACTGCGGTCCCTCGATGCACACATAGGTGCCGCCGCGCACGATGCCGAGGTCCTCGGCCAGCGCGGCTTCGGCGAGATGCAGGCGCAGCCGCGGCGAGACCGGATGCGCCATCGATACATGCGCGACGAGGCCCTTGCCGAAGAACGAGCTCTCGCGCTTGTGGGTGCGATCGACGAATTGGTCGATCAGCACGAAGGTGCCGGGCGGCAGCTCCTCCTTGAACGAGCCGCACGCGGAGAGCGACACCAGATCGGTGACGCCCGCGCGCTTGAGCGCGTCGATGTTGGCGCGGTAATTGATGTCGGAGGGCGAGAGCCGATGGCCCTGGTCGTGGCGCGACAGGAACACCACCGGCAGGCCGGCGATCTCGCCGCGGCGCAGCGGCGCCGACGGCTCGCCCCATGGCGTATCGATGCGCTGCTCGCGCGCGTTCTCCAGCCCCGGCAGGTCATAGATGCCGGATCCGCCGATGATGCCCAGCACGGCCTGCGTCATGACGATTCCGCAACGACGGGGCGGCGCATCACGCGTGGCCGGGCACGCTCGACCACACCTTCTTCTTGGTGAAATACAACAGCCCGGCGAATACCACGAGAAAGATCATCACCTGCAGTCCGACGCGCTTGCGCGCGACCAGGTGCGGCTCGGCCGCCCACTGCAGGAATGCGGTGACGTCCTGGGCATAGTGCGGGACATCGGCCGGCGTGCCGTCGGTATATTCCACTTGTCCATCGGTGAGTATGGGCGGCATTTGCAAGGCGTGTCCGGGGAAATATTTGTTGTACTGGGCTCCCTCCGGCATCGAAAACCCGGGCGGCGGGTTCTCGTAGCCTTGCAGCAGGGCGACGACGTAGTCGGGCCCTTCTTCCTGATATTGCGTGAAGATGTCGAACACGAACCAGGGGAAGCCGCGCTCGTAACCGCGCGCCTTGGTGATCACCGAGAGATCCGGCGGGAGCACGCCGTTGTGCGCTGCGCGCCCCGCCTGCTCGTTGGGATACGGCGAAGGAAAATGATCGGCGGGCCGGCCGGGGCGCTCGAACATTTCGCCCTGATCGTTCGGCCCGTCGGTGATCTTGTACTCGGCCGCGATCGCCTTGACTTGCGCCGGAGAAAATCCGGGACCGCCGGGATCCGCCAGGTTCCGGAACGACAGCAGCGACAAGGCGTGACAGGCCTGGCAGACCTCGCGGTAGATCTTGAAGCCGCGTTGCAGCTGAGCCTCGTCGTAGATGCCGAACGGGCCGGCGAACGACCATTCGACCCGCGGCGGAATCTCGCTCTCCTCGGCGCCGGCCGCGGTTATTCCCAGCACGGCGAGCGCCCCGGCCAGGGCGAGCGCGCAGATTTTGCTCGTGCCGCTCATCGCGTTTCCCGCCGGCCCCCGCCGCGTCATCGCTCCGGCGCCGCCGCGCCGCTCGCCACCGCCGCGCCGGGCGCCTTGCGCAGGGTCGCTTCGCTGATCGAGGCCGGGAGCGGCTTCGGCCTCTCCACCAATCCGAGCAGCGGCAGGATGATGAGGAAGTGAATGAAGTACCAGGCGGTGAGCACGCGCGCGGCCAGCACGTAATTGCCCTCCGCCGGCTTCGACCCGAGCCAGCCCAGCCCGACGCACACCGCGGCGAAGACCCAGAAGAACTGCCGGTACAGCGGCCGATAGCTCGCCGATCTCACCTTGGAAGTGTCGAGCCACGGCACGAACGCCAGGATCACGATCGATGCCATCAGGAACAGCACGCCCAGCAGCTTGTTGGGGACGGCGCGCAGGATGGCGTAGAACGGCAGGTAATACCATTCCGGCACGATGTGGGTGGGCGTCACCGACGGGTTGGCCGGGATATTGTTGTCGGGATGCCCGAGATAATTCGGCAGGTAGAACACGAACCAGGCGTAGAGGATGCAGAACACCACCGTCAGAAACAGGTCCTTGATGGTCGCATGGGGGGTGAACGGCACGGTCTCCTGCTTCGATCTCGGCTCGACCCCGGCCGGATTGTTCTGGCCCGACACGTGCAGCGCCCAGACGTGGAGGACGACCACGCCGAGGATCACGAAGGGGAGCAGGTAGTGCAGCGAGTAAAAGCGGTTGAGCGTCGGGTTGCCGACCGAATAGCCGCCCCACAGCCACGTCACGATCGATTCCCCGAACACCGGAATCGCCGAGAACAGGTTGGTGATGACGGTCGCCGCCCAAAAGCTCATCTGGCCCCAGGGCAGCACGTAGCCCATGAAGCCGGTCATGATCATCAGCAGCAGGATGATGACACCGAGGATCCACAGCACCTCGCGCGGATCCTTGTAGGAGCCGTAATAGAGGCCGCGGAACATGTGGACGTAGGCCGCCAGGAAGAACATCGAGGCGCCCACCGCGTGCGCATAGCGCAGCAACCAGCCCCAGTTCACGTCGCGCATGATATGCTCGACGGAATTGAACGCGTGATCGACATGCGGGGTATAGTGCATGGCCAGCACGACGCCGGTCACGATCTGCGCGCCCAGCAAGAAGCTCAGAATAGCGCCGAAGGCCCACCAATAGTTCAGGTTGCGCGGCGTCGGATAGGCGACGAACGAGGAATGGGCGAGGCTCAGGATCGGCAGCCGAACCTCCAGCCATTTCAGCGAGCGGTTCTTGGGCTGGTAGATGGCGTGCTGCTCGGGCCGGTAGATCGCGTTCTCGTTCATGGTCCAGGTCCCGGGCGGCGCACCGTCATCCGATCCGGATCTTGGTGTCGGACAGGAACGCATAGGGCGGCAGCGCCAGATTTGCCGGCGCCGGTCCGCGGCGAATGCGGCCCGCCGTATCGTATTGGGAACCGTGACAGGGGCAGAACCAGCCGTCGTAATCGCCCTGGTGCGCCAGCGGAATGCAGCCGAGGTGGGTGCAGATGCCGATCAGGATCAGCCATTGATCGTGACCCTCCTTGACCCGCGCCTCATCGGACTGCGGATCCGGCAGCGTGTGCCAGTCGACGTCGCGCGCCTCTTTGATTTCCTTCGGCGTGCGATGGTCGATGAAGATCGGTTTGCCGCGCCAGAACACCTTGATGACCTGACCTTCCGCGACCGGGGTGAGGTCGACTTCGATGGGAGCCCCGGCGGCGATGGTCGATTGGTCCGGATTCATCTGCGAGACCAGCGGCCAGACCGACGCCGCGAGGGCGGCGGCGCCGGCGGTCGCGGTCGCGATATAGAGAAAATCGCGGCGTGTCGGTTCGGCCGAAGCGGTTGTGGCGGTCACGGTCGAATCCTCTCTTGCCGGTCGATCCGCCCGCGCTGCGAACCGGGAGGGAGCGGCCGCTCCCCTTCCGGCGGCAGACGGACCGGCCGCAGCCGGCCCTGAGGAAAGGCGGCAGGCGGCGCGTTCCGGCGGCGTTCTATTGGCACCCTTGCTCGGATCGTGCAAGTCCAGTATGGCCGCACCGACCACAGATCGCAGGCCGATGCAAATCTTCGCGGCTCCTCATGCACCATCCGCTCGCATTCCAGTTTGGTCGGACGAGCCGCCATGGGCGCCGTGAACGAGGTGATGCCCATACGGCTGGCATTGTTTCAGCCCGACATCGCGCCGAACACCGCGACCATTCTGCGTCTGTGCGCCTGTCTCGGGGTCGAGGCGCACATCATCGAGCCTGCAGGATTTCCGGTATCCGATCGCGCCTTCCGCCGCGCCGGCATGGATTATCTCGAGCGGGTTGCGCTGGTGCGGCACGTTTCCTGGGGCGCATTCGAGGCGTGGCGGGGCCGAGCGCGGCTGCGGCTCATCGTCCT
>VAZU01000145.1 GCA_005884745.1 Alphaproteobacteria bacterium | reverse complement strand
CGGAGCCACGGGCACCGGCGCTGGAACTCCCAGCCCTTCCGCCACGGTCCCGGTTCAGCCGCAGGCTCCGGTAACCGGGCAAACCAATGCGGGGGTAACCCCGAGTGCTCCGACGCCAGCGGGAGCAACTGCCCCGACGGGGACTTCACCGAGCGCGCCGCAGTCGCCCGGCTTTGCCTCGAGCGGCCATCGCCAACCGCGTGCGCAGGACGCTCCGCAAGGCGACGCAAACTCGCCGGACGCGATCAAGGAATTGGACAAGGCGATCGATCGCAAGCTCTCGATCTGTCGCGGTTGTTAGGTCCGCCCTGGTTCGTTCCGGAGCGTTGCTCCTGCCCGATCCCGGCCGTTGCGCGTGAGTACCGGCTGGTGCCCATGTTCCGGCGCGAGCCGGTGTGCTAACCCCCACCACCAAGATCCGGCGTTGTTGCGAACGATCGCCGATCGTTGCTGCGGCCGGGCCAGGGAGCACGCGAATTGACTGCCAAGACGATCTTGACGGTCGGCATCCTCGTCTGCATGGCGCTCGGTCTCGCGCTCGCCGGCTGGCTGTTCGTGGTCAACAACGCGGGCGCGGTGTTCCGGGCGTTTGCCGCGGTCGGTTGGGGCCTCGCGGCGGTCGTCTTCGTTCGTGCCTCCATCGTGGCGCTGAACGGCACCGCCTGGGCGTACTTGCTCGGCGGCGCATTCCCGGTGCCGACCCATATTTGTTTGCTGCTGCGCTGGATTCGCGAGGCCATCAACGTGGTGCTGCCGGTCGCCAACGTCGGCGGCGAGATCGTCGGCGCACGCCTGCTCACGTTCTGGCGCGTGCCCGGCGGCATCGCCACCGCCAGCGTTTTCGCGGATCTGCTGCTGCAGGCAAGTGCGCAAGCCGTGTTCGCATTGCTGGGCGCCGCGCTGCTGATGCAATTGACCGGAATTTGGCCGGCGGGTGTCGAGCTCGCGGCCGGGCTCGGGCTTGCCGCGCTCGCGCTCGGAGGCTTCTACGCCGTCCAGCGCTACGGCGGTGCGCGCGTTCTCGACCGTGCCCTTGCCGCGCTCGCGGCGCGCTGGCCCTCCGCGGGTTCGGGCGCAGATTTTCGGCTGCAGGAAGGCCTCGAAGCGATCTGGCGCAATCCGGGGAGAGTCCTCGTCACCACCGCCATGCATATGGTGGGCTGGCTGATCGGCACGCTCGAGGTCCTCATCGCGCTCGCCCTGATGGGCCACCCGGTGGATCTCAAGGAGGCCATCATCCTGGAGAGCCTGACCAATGCCATCCGCGGCGCCGCCTTTGTGGTCCCGGGCGGCTTCGGCGTGCAGGAAGGCGGTCTGGTTCTGCTCGGGCATCTCATGGGCTTGGCCCCCGAAACGGCGCTCGCCCTCTCGCTGGTCAAGCGGGTGCCGGATCTGGCGCTCGGCCTTCCGGGGCTTCTCGCCTGGCATTGGCTCGAAGTGCGGAGGTTGCTCGGGCCCGGCCGGCGCGTCCCGCCGCCAGGAGCCGAACGCGGCGGGGCACCTTCCACTGCCCGGTTTCCTCGGAACTCATAATTTTGCCGGGCTGTGTCTCCGGAACCTACGCCGTCATGGGCCGTTGCATCGGCGCCGACCGGCTTGGCGGTTCGAGCTCGCATTCTTCCCTGTAGGCCGGCTGGTGCAGCCCCGGTCCTGTCGGGAGTCTTGGCCGGGGCTGCCGATGCTTCTTGCTGTCAGCCCATCAGCAGTTGGCCGGTCACTTCGCGGCCCATCTTCATTACTTCATCCTTACCGACCCCGGCCTTCAACAGATCGGTGACGAACAGCTGGAGTCCATCCGCCGGACTGGGGTTGCCGGTCTGACCCAGATCGGTCGCTAGCACGAAGTTCTGGGCGCCGACTTCCTTGATCGCCGCGGCGGTCTCTTCGATCTTGACGACCCGCCAGTGCCGCATCCACGCCAAATGCGCGGTGGGCCCCATCAGCGTCCCCATCGCGCAGAGCTCGAGCTTGGCGCCCATCGATGCGGCTTTCTTCATCTGATCGACGCTCATGTTCACGACCTCGAACTGAGCGTGAGTAACGACCAACCGGTCGACCCCCATTTCCCGGCCGGCCTCGATCACGGCCAGTGCCTCGGTCGGTGACAGATGGCCGGTGTGAACCACGAGCTTCTGCTCGGCGGCGAGCTTGAGCACATCGCGGACCGCCGGGAGGGCCTTGCCGTCGGCGCCGAGGACCTTGATTCCCTCCGGAGCATCCTTGAAATGCTTGACGTGGTTGTCGGCGTCGAACGTGGGGAACCACACGACACGGCCGTAGCCGCCCTGCATTCGCCACATCCAGTTGACGGCATCGGGGTTGATGCCGCCCACCGCGGAATTCAGCACGATGCCGCCGAACACTTTGAGACCCTCGACGTGTTTGCGGGCGAACCAGGCCCGGTCCGCCGTCGTTGTGACATGGTTCTTGAGCACCAGCCCTTCTAAGCCGCGTTCCTTGTACAGAATCGCCATTTCCTCGTCGTCCAGGGAACGGCCGAACACGTCTGGCGCGGCGTGCACGTGCGTGTCCATGAGCCCGGCGATCGGGCTCACCGCCGGGGGCGGGGGCGGGAACACGCGGACCAGCCCGAACACCTCGCGCGGATCGAGAATCGTAGAGAACCCCGCGGCGCCGACGATGGCGACGCCGGCCTTGAGAAAGTGGCGCCGCGTTGCGTGGTGACATGCGGCGTGGCCGGCATCGGCGCAGCCGAGGTGAATCGCGCCTGGCGCATGGGGCCGGCCGCAGCTGTCGGTGAATTTCCATCGGGGCAGATAGGACCAAATCATGGAACCGCCTCCTTGGTTGTGAAAATTCGGCGAGGACCCGCCGGCGTTCGTCGCCCGCTCGATGCCCCGCGGTTTCCTCCTGTTTGCCGGATCACTGTAGCACCGAGAACCGACCGCGTCAGGCGGCGTGCTCCTGCTGCATCGCCTGGCGGCGGAGCGCGCGGCCCGGACGCGCGCCGGTATGGGCGCCGTCCTGCCACACCAGCGTGCCGTTCACGAGCACATGCGCGATGCCGGCGGCAGGCGTCGCCGGCTGCTCGAAGGTGGCACGGTCGATCACCCGATCCGGATCGAAGACGCAGACATCGGCATAGGCGCCCGGCGCGATGCGGCCGCGGTTGGTGAGGCCAAAACGCTGGGCGGGAAGGCCGGTCATGCGCCGAACGGCTTCCTCGAGCGGGAATAGCCCGACTTCGCGGCAATAATGTCCGAGCACGCGCGGAAACGTGCCCCACAGTCGCGGATGCGGATGCAGGTCGTGCGGCAGCCCGTCCGAGCCGACCATGGTATGCTCGAAGGCGAGCACGCGCCGGACGTCCGCCTCGTCCATGGTCCAGTACACGGCGCCCGCCGGCTGCAGGCGCTCGCAGGCTTCCGCCTCGCTCACTTTCCACTCGGCTGCGATCTCCCGGAGATAGCGTCCCGCCATCTCGGGGCGGCTCTTCGACCAGGTCACCAGCACCTTGAGCGCGCGTGGCACCATGAACGCGCGAAGCACCGTCGAGGAGGCGACATAAGGATAGGCGTCGAGGCCGATCCGCTGCTCCGCAACCGCTTTCCTGAGCCGCGGAAGGGTCTCGCGGGTGCGGCCGAAATTGGCTTTGCCGATCACCTTGTGGTGCGAGATCACCACCGGGACATCGGCTTCGCGGCCGACCGCGAAGCTCTCCTCGAGGCTGTCGAGCACGTGCTCGGCCTCGTCCCGCATATGCGTCGTATAGACGGCGCCGGCCGGGCGGAGCAGCTCGGCCAGGGCCACGATTTCGCTCTTCGGCGCGGCATTCGCGGGCGCATACCACAGCCCGGTCGAGAGACCGACCGCACCGGCCTCGAGCCCTTCGGCGAGCCGCGCCCGCATCGCGTCGATCTCCGGCTCGCTCGCGGGGCGGTCGAGCTCGCGCATGCAGCCGACCCGCAAGGACGAATGACCGACGAGACAAGCGGCGTTCAATGCCGGCGGATGCGCATCGAGCGCGCCGAGATAATCGGCAAAGCGCCCGAAGCAATAGTCGCGCTCGTCGCCGATCAAATCCAGCGGCGGCGGCGGCGCGCGAGTAAGCGTGAGCGGAGCAAGCGAGATGCCGCAATTGCCGGTCACGACCGTCGTGACGCCCTGACTGACTTTCGCGCTCATGTCGGAGCTGACGAAGAGCGCGCGATCGTCGTGAGTGTGGACGTCGATGAATCCCGGCGCGACGACGAGCCCTGCGACATCGAGCTCGCGCCGACCGCTGCCGCGCGGCAAACCCGTCACGGCAGTAATGCGCTCGCCGTCGATCGCGATATCGGCGCTGAACCCCGCGGCGCCGGTGCCGTCGATCACGCGTCCGCCGCGCAAGACTAGATCGTGGTTCGCCATTGCCGTTCGCCTCTCGTGCTTGCCGGCGCCACACGCCATGTCTGTTCCATCGAGCCGGTGATCCCGAAGGCAGCGGTTCTCCCCCTTCAGCGCGGCTAGCGCACGCTGGAACCTGCCTCCCCGCGATAATAAAGCGCGACGGTATGCGTCGCTTCCGCGAAGAACAGCCAGCGTTCGACCACCACGCCCGCGGTAGCCGCCACCGCGGCAACGAGCGCCAGCACGGCGCTTGCGGCGGCGCCGCGCAACAGCCAGGCGAGCGCAAGCAGGATGAGCGGAACGAAGAACCCCCCGCCGAGCGCGATGCGGCGCAGCTTGGCGGCGTGCCGACGCGCGATCCGATATCCCATTTCTCTGAGCAGGTAATTCTCCTCCGTATGCGGCGGATCGAGCGGCCGGATCGGGCGGCCTGGCGGCAATCCCGTGGCCGACGCCAGGGTCGAGCCGGCGGAGTTTTGGTCGATCGAGCGCCAGTACGCGAGCTTCACCGCGGCCGCCGCGAGCACGAACGCCGCGGCGAGCGCGGTGGCGGCGGGACGCAGCACGTCGAGGGCGGCCAGCACGGCGGTAAGCCAGAGCGCGCCGGTCATCGCGGCGAGCATCAGATAATTCGGTATGACCCAACGGTTGTACCATTGCCGAATCGGCTTGAGCGAACGGTAGATCATCGCCGTGCAGATCACGGTCACGATCGATCCGGCCGCAGCAAGCCAGCCGCAGACCGCCCAGCCCCCGTTCCTCGCGTCGAACAGCCACAGGCCCGCAAACGTCAGCGCAGGCACATAGGTGGCGATGGCTGCCACGCCTTCGCGCGAGAGCCATGAAGAGCGCCATTGCGAGATCGCGCGCCACGCGCGCTCGGGATGACCGAGATGGAGTGTCGAGGACAACAAGCCCGCGGTGATGCAGCCGAGTGCAAGCAGGAGGCTTACCGCGCCGAATTGACGGGTGAGCGGGAGCGCGCCGATCGGCGCCAGCAGCCCGATCCAGGCGAGCAGGCCGTAGCCGACGCCCGACGACGTCGTGAAAAAAATGATCGACAGCGCCGGATGCAATTTATCCCCCGGTCCCGGATCAAGCCGGCGCGTTGGTGATCGCAGCCGCCGGCAAGACCGAACCGCGCCGCCGACGCCGGCTCCCGTTCACCGCGACAGAACCCGATCGATCCACTGCAGGAACCCGTTTCCCCCGGCGGTCTTATGCTCGGATCTCTCGTCCCTCACCCGGGTCGGGCGGATCGATCGCGGCGGCAAATATTTGCTCACCGGCCGATAGCCCATTTCCGGCATCGAATCGCAACCGCCGCGCTCGGCCACCAGCTTCGAGACGGCCGAGCTCGCATCGCCGAGATCGCCGAAATGCCGCGCCGAGGTGGGGCAAGCCGCCACGCAAGCCGGAATGCGGTCCCCTTCCGGCAGGTTCTCGTCATAGATCCGATCGACGCACAGCGTGCATTTCTTCATCACGCCGCCGTCCTCGTCGAACTCGCGCGCGCCGTACGGACAGGCCCACGAACACAGCTTGCAGCCGATGCAGAGCGCGGCATCGACCAGAACGATGCCGTCCTCGGCGCGTTTGTAGGAAGCGCCGGTCGGGCACACCGTCACGCAGTCCGGCTCCTCGCAATGGTAGCAGTTCTTCGGAAAATATACGGTGCGCCCGTCCTCGCCGTCGCCCACTTCGAACGTGTGCACGCGATTGAGCCACACGCCCCAGGGTTCGGCCTGATAGGGACCGAACTCCGGCAGCGGCCCGGTTTCGCCGAACGCGTTCCACTCCTTGCAGCTCACCACGCAGGCGTGGCACCCGACGCAGGTATCGAGATCGATGACGAGCCCGAGCTTCTTGGCGCCAGGCTGCGGAGCGGGGAGGCTGGTCATCGGCCGCCTCCAGGCGCGCCAGGATCCATGCGCGCGTCCCGCACGATCCCGGGCGGCGAAGCCATGTTCGGAAGGCGCGACACCGCCGGGAACTGCGGCTCGGCGTTGCCGGCCTGGTCGGGGAGCGCCTTCTCGATCCGGACCCGCAGGTCGTACCACGCCGCCTGGCCCGTCACCGGGTCGCAGTTTGCATATCGAACCGTGCTCGCGGCGGGCAGCAATTCCGCAATGAGATGATTCAACAGGAACCCGCGCGTGGACTCCGGGGCGTCGGCGGAGAGGTTCCAGGCTCCGGCACGTTTGCCGATGGCATTCCAGGTCCACACAGTGTCGGGATTGACGCCTTCCATCAGGCGGATCTGGCACTTGAGGCGGCTGTGGTGGCTGACCACCCAGACCCAATCCTCGTCATCGAGACCGAGCTCCGCCGCGCGCGCCCGGTTCACATAGAGGCGGTTGTGGCTGAGGATTTGGCGCAGCCAGGCGTTCTGCGAGTGCCACGAATGATACATCGGCATCGGCCGCTGCGTCACCGCGTGCAGCGGAAAGGTTTGCCCATCGACCGCCGCCTCGGAAAACGGCACGTACCAGATCGGCAGCGGGTCGAAATAAGTTTCGATCCGGCCGCGGTGCGCGTCGGGCGGCTGCACCGCGCCGTGGCCGCGGGCGGCAAGCCGGAACCGCTGCAGCGGCTCGCAATAGATCTGCAGCACGATCGGCTCGGCTTTCTCGATGAAGCCGAAGCGCTTTGCCGTCTCGAGATAATCCCTGTTGGCGTGCTTGAAGTAACGCTGCTCGGGCGGGAGCTCGTATTTCCAGAAGCACTGGTTCTCGATGTATTTGTCGAGCTGGCCGGGATTGGGCTCGCCGACGCCGTCGCTCCCGCCGTCGCGGCCGCGCCAGCCGGCCAGCGAACCGATGCCGGGCTTGCGTTCATGCCGCACCAGGTAATCGGCGTAATCCTCGTACAACGGACTGCCGTCGCGCGCGACGAAGCCGGGCAGATCGAGCTTCGCGCCGAGTTCGATCAGCACGTCCTGGAACGGGCGAACGTCGCGGTCTGGCTTCAGCACCGGCCGGCGGATGGAGTCGGCGGGACCATCCGCGGTGCTGATCGGGCGATCGAGCAGCGAGATGCAATCCCAGCGTTCGAGATAGGTCGTGTCCGGCAGCACCAGGTCGGCGAACGCCACCATCTCCGAGAAGAACGCATCGGAATAGATGATCCGCGGAATTCTGTATTCGCCGTCGGCACGCTTGTCGGTGAGCATGCCGGTGGTGTCCGCGGTGTTCATCGCGGAGTTCCACGACAGATTGGTCATGTACAGGAACAGCGTGTCGATCGGATAGGGATCGCCGGCCCAGGCGTTGCGGATGACCATGTGCATGAGGCCGTGGGCTGCGAGCGGAGCCTCCCAGGAATAGGCCTTGTCGATGCGCAGCGGCCCGCCCGCGGCATCCACCAGCAAGTCCTCCGGGCCGCATGGATGGCCGAGCGGCATGCCGTCGAGCGGCTGCCCCGGCGCCGAGGTCTTGCCCGCGGGTTTTGGCGCCGCCGGGCAGGGACGCGGAAACGGCGCTTCGTAGCGGAAGCCCCCGGGGCAATCGATCGCTCCCAGCAACATCTGCAGCAGGTGCAGCGCCCGGCAGGTGTGAAACCCGTTGGAATGCGCCGAAATGCCGCGCATCGCATGCATCGCGACCGGCCTGCCGATCATCGACTCGTGGCGGCGACCGCCGCAATCGGTCCACGGCTGCGGATGCACGATCGCGCGCTCGAACGCCACGTGGGCAAGCTCGGCGGCGATACGCCGGATTTTTTGCGCAGCGACGCCGCAGCGTGCGCTCACCGCCTCGGGCGAATATTCCGGCGATCGGTAGCGCTCCGTCAGGAGCTGGAACACCGGGACGGCGCGGCGGCCGTCCGCGAGCGTGAACTCGCCGGTGAGCAAGCGGCCTGCCGTTCGCGCGGGCGAACAAGCCGTCATCGGCGGCGCCGGCATCCTGCACGACCAGATACGCGGCATTGGTGTAGCGCACGAGATAGTCGAGATCGATGCGGCCGGCGTGCAGCAGTTCGTAAATCAGCGCGAACACCAACAGGCCGTCGGTGCCGGGGCGGATCGCGACCCACTCGTCGGCGATCGCCGAATAGCCGGTGCGCACCGGGTTGACGGAGACGATCTTGACGCCGCGCGCCTTGAGCTTGCCGAGCCCGATCTTGATCGGATTGGAATCGTGATCTTCGGCTACCCCGAACAGCAGGAAATATTCGGTGCGCTCCCAGTCGGGCTCGCCGAACTCCCAGAACGAGCCGCCGATGCTGTAGAATCCCGCCGCCGCCATATTGACCGAGCACAACCCGCCGTGCGCGGCATAGTTCGGCGTGCCGAACTGTTTGGCCCAATATCCGGTCAGCGCCTGGCTCTGGTCGCGGCCGGTGAAGAACGCAAGCCGCTTCGGATCCGTTGCTCGAATCGTGCCGAGCCATTCGCCGGCGATGCGCAGCGCCTCGTCCCATTCGATCTCGCGGAACTCGGCGCGGCCGCGCTCGCCGACGCGGAGCAGCGGCTTGGACAGCCGCGCCGGCGAATTCTGCTGCATGATCCCGGCGGCGCCCTTGGCGCAGATCACGCCGCGGTTCACCGGATGCGCGCGATTGCCCTCGATGTAGCGGATGCGGCCGTCGTCGAGGTGCACCTTGATGCCGCAGCGGCAGGCGCACATGTAGCACGTCGTGCACTTCACCTCGCCCGAGTTCCGCGGCAACCCGCGCGGCGCGGAGGCTCCCGCGCGATCCGCTCGGCTTGGCGTCTGGCGCGATCGGCCGAAGCTTGCCGGGAGCCATCGTGCCGTCATTGGGCAAATCCCCGAAGCAGAAGGAGCAAGCAAGCACCCTTATCGTGCACGATCGGCCGCTTCAACGGTATTCGTCGAAGCGCGCCCGTTCGAATTGCCTGATAGCTTCCGGATATCATCTATCGGCAGACCGGCCGGGCGGGATGGACCGCACGACTGTCGGCGATTTGAGAAGGGGTCCACTCATTGCGCTCGCCCGTCGCGGGTGGCGCCCACGGCGATCAGCGCATCGATCTCCGACCGCGACAGTCCGGCCTCGGAGAGAATTTCGACGCTGTGCTCGCCGAGCCGCGGCGGCAGCCGGCGAATGTCGGGCTCGGTGCGGCTGAAGCGCGGCGGAATATCCGGCATGCGCATCCGGCCTTCGGTCGGATGATCGAATTCCTTCCAGAAACCGGTCGCGGCCAGCTGCCGGTCGTCCAAGAGGTCCTCGATCGATTGCACCGGCCCGTGCGGGACGTTGGAGTTCTTCAAGAGCGCCGTCCATTCGGCATTGGTGCGCGTCGAGCAAATCTCCGCCAGGGTCGCATAGACCGTCTCGATATTGCCAAGACGCAGCGCGGTCGACTTGAAGCACGGGTCTTCCAGAATCTCCGGACGCCCGATCAGGGTGCAGAGCTCCCGCCAGTTCGCGTCGGTGTACGGCAGCATGGCGAAATAGCCGTCCTTGGATCGATACGGTCCGCGGTTCTTGTTGAGCAGGCGCCGGTAGCCCATGCGCTCGACCGCGGGCACGAAGGTTTCGCCGTAGAGATGCTCGACCATGGTGAACGCCACGAGCGATTCGAACATCGGCACTTCGACCGCCTGGCCGCGGCCGGATTTCTCGCGCTCGTACAGCGCGGCCAGAACCGCGCTCACCACGCAATTCGACCCGGTCTTGTCCGCCATGACGGTGGGCACGAAATGCGGCTCGTCGGCCACTACCGCCTGCAGCATGGCGATGCCGCAGCCGGCCTGGATGATGTCGTCATAGGCGGCCTTCGCGCCCATCGGGCCGTCGGCGCGGAAGCCGTAGGTCGCCAGATAGACGAGCCGCGGGTTGGTCTCGGCAAAAATCTCGTAGGAAATGCCGAGGCGTGCTGCGGGCTCCGGCCGGAAATTGTGCATGAGCACGTCGGCGCTCCCGGCGAGCCGCAGGAGGGCCCTTCGACCCGCTTCATTCTTGAGATCGAGCACGATGCTGCGCTTGTTGCGGTTGCAGCCGAGAAAGAACGCGGCCATGCCCGCATGGCGTCTGGGCCCGAGTTGCCGGGTGGTGTCGCCATCCGGCGGCTCGACTTTGATGACGTCGGCGCCGAGGTCGCCGAGCTGCTGCGCCGCGTAAGGGCCGAGCACGACCGAAGTACAATCCAGAATTTTCACGCCGGATAGAGGTCCAGGCACGTGCTTCCCTCCCTCGATGCCTGGGTTTGTTAAAGGGTCGGCGCGCCCCTAGGCAAGCGTGTTGTCGCGTGCTCGCATTCTCCGGCGCTGCTCGCGACGGCCTGGCTGCGCCATCGCCTACGGCGGCGGTCGGGCGTGCGCGCTGATACACGGCGTCTCGGAGATCTGCCACGAAGTGTTGTTGAGCACCATCTCGCAAACGGCGATGCGCGGCCCCTTCGGGGTCTGCAGGCACACCGATTGCCCAAGCGGAGAAACATGGCCATTTATTAACCACTTCTTGACGCCGTTAACGTACAGGAGGATCGTAAAAGTGTTGAGGGTGGGGGTGATGGTAATGAGTATCTCCTCGAAGCTGAGGATTGCATCGGCTACTCTAGCCGGGCTCTATTTTCTTTTCGCGCCATTTTCATCCGGCGGAGCATGGGGTCAGTATCTTACCCGCTCGGAGTTCGCTCAGTCCCGAACAGCCCCACTTGCAGTCCCGCTTGCTAAATTCCGAACCGGAGGGACAAAGCGTCCTGAAGCCTTGGCTCTCCAGCCCGCCCCTGTTCACCCACCAGCGCCGACTGTAGTACCCGTGGCTATGCCCGTTGCGGACCCTAATTCGGCCCTCGGAAGCGCGCTTGCCTCCTGTGATAGGTCCTCCGAGGGTTTCGAAGCTCTCGCATTGCCCGGCGCAAGAGGCGAGGTCAAGCTCGACCGTTGTTATCGGGGACGCGACCATTTTGTCTGTAGTGTTGACGCGCTTTTGACAGAGGCAAGATCCCTTCTTAAAGGCTACAAGAAAATTATCGACGCGAATTATCCTGATCTGAGCAACCTCGAAGGTGTTTGCAGAATTAAATCGGACGCTCTTGCAAGCGACATAGAAGGCGCAACCGATTTCAGCGCGAAATTCAAAGTGCTGAAGGCTCAATATGACGCCCGCGTAAGCTGCGCGAGCAGTGTCCAGCAATCATTTCGAGACGTTACATTGTCCGATATGACTCAAGCGCCTGATCTCTTGAAATCAATGATCGATACGCTCGAAGGAGATATGGCGGGGGTTTCTATTGTTGAGGCGCAGGCCGCCGGACTCGCTGAGAAAATGGGTGCCTCGCAGAAGGCTATGAATGCGATCCAAAAGGTTCATCGCGCCATGTGCGCGAAGAATCAGCCTATGCGTGCAGATGCTGAAAACCGAGCAGCCCGCTGAGGTTCTCACATAGGGCCAAACTGGTCTCCCGTTCGTAATAGCCCGAGGGCGTGTAGGGGCTCCAATTTGCCGCACCAAATTTTCGGAGCGGCAGGGCTAAGAACGTTCGGCTTGACATTTTTTCATGTAGCTGGTCTCGCGCCATGAACGGAACGGCCTGCGTTTGTTAAAGGGTCGGCGCGCCCCTAGGCAAGCATGTTGCCGCGTACTCGGATTCTCCGGCGCTGCTCGCGACGGCCTGGCTGCGCCATAGCCTACGGCGGCGGTCGGGCGTGCGCGCTGATACACGGCGTCTCGGAGAGCTGCCACGAAGTATTGTTGAGCACCATCGCGCAAACGGCGATGCGCGGCCCCTTCGGGGTCTGCAGGCACACCGATTGCCCGAGTTCGAAACTGCGACCACGCGCACGACACGTGCAATTCGGCTCCGCGTGAGCGGCAAAATCGAACGCGCCGACAGCGGCAAACATTGCAAACATTACGGCGCCAGCGCGGAGATTTCGCAGTGAACTGTTTATCGTCACGACGTGCACAACCTCGTCTCGCAGCGGTCGCGATACAGGGCGCATAGCGGACCAGCGTCAAATGCCGCTGGGCGCTCGCGCCGGCAAGCCGTCTGAGCTAAGACAGCCGGCACGCGCAATCCTACATCACTCGGGCTCCGGTCCGACACACGTATCAATGCTTTTCCCTCTTCTTCCCCCTCTGTGTCGCCAGGCGCGATCGAAAAAAGCAGGGCATCAGCGCCCGTTGCCCCGGGGCGTTCCGGCGGGCGTCGGCCTTAATTCGAACCGGAATCGAGCTGACCATCCGTTCAGGGGTGGCGCGTAGCCTGCCGCTCTGGTCGATAGGGGGAAGGGAACATGAAAGCTCTCGTCGCGCTCGGCCTATTGGCCGCCAGCATCACTCTCACGCCGGGCACCGCCGGCGCTCAGGAGCGGACTGGAGACGCAGCCTTGGGCGCGCTGGCCGGTGCCGTCGTTGCCGGCCCCTTCGGTCTGGTTGCCGGCGGGGTGGTCGGCTACACGGCCGGGCCGGGCATCGCGAGCGAATGGGGGCTCAGACGCCGCCATCACTCTCGGCCGCGGCACACGGTTCCGAAGAGCCAGTAACGGCGCGTCTAGCGCAGCGCGCCGACACCCCCGCCCACCATGGCCTGCACAGCGCTGGCGTCTGTTTGACCTTTGCCCAGCACGCCGATTTTTAGAGCATGTGGCGCCAATGGCACAGCCGGGTTGAGCGAAGGTCCGATGGCGGTCCGATGTCCGAAAACGCATTGATCGGACGTCCAACCCAGGAGCCTTCTAAGCTGTTGGCGACGGCGCCCGGGAATGTCCCCGTGCGCGTTGTTTGTTCTCGGGGAGTGACAAAACCCGCTGTATTTGGTGGGTGACAAACCCTTGATCTACAAAGGTGATGGCGGAAGGGGTGGGATTCGAACCCACGAGGGCCCTTGCGAGCCCTGGCGGTTTTCAAGACCGCTGCCTTAAACCACTCGGCCACCCTTCCGGGCGATAGAACACAGGCCATTTCGGCCGGGAGTTGATAGCCAAAATGCCGGTCTGCTACCCTTTTGCTACCCTTCCCGTCTGGTCTTGGCAAACGTGACTTCCATGCGAACAGCTCTGTTGACCGCGCTCGCCGTGCTCACCGTCGGCTTTGCGGGGCTGTCCGCGGCATCCTCGTTCCCGGTGCGTCAGGACTGCGGACCCGCTGCGCATCGGAGCCCCTGGGGTCGCTGTGTTCCCGACCGGCTGCGAAGCTGCCCGCCCGAATGGCACCGGACCCGATTGGGGCTTTGCGTTCGCGACCTGTATTCGCTATCGCGACCCGATCACCGGAACTTGTCCAGCCGGAATGGAGTTGATCGACCAGGATGATGACCTACCGAACCCGCGTGCTGGCAATCGTAGCGATCGGATTATTCGCCGCGGCGCCGTTTCCAGGATCGCAGCTATGGGCGCAACACAGCCCTCCTCCCCCTACCCCGCAGTTCAACGATCCGGGTCCGCAATTGACGATCCCTCAGCCCGGAAACCCGGTACAGCAGCTCTCTCCCTCGCTTGGCACGGGGTCGCAGGTCTACTCCGTTCCCCGGGTCTATGCCGATCCTGAACCCTCGCCGGATATCGTTGCGGGCCGCAGCCGTCATCATAGCGCGAGGCATCGGCACGTTTCCCGAAGTCACGCCGGCAGCAGCCGGCCGAGCGAATTGCCGCGCGCGAGAGCGCGCTAAGGTGGCCCGATGCCGAACGGCTCACCCGCTCGCATCCGTGTGATGGTGCGGTTAGCCACCTGAGACGAGACTACTCCGCCCGCTCCAGCACCGCGTTGATCAGCCGGATCCGCGCTTCCTCGAGATTCCGCACCATGTTTCTCGACACGGTGGGAAAATTCGGGCCGATCAGGATGTGAAGCCCGAGCGGCGGCAGCGATCCGGTTTCGAGCGCCTTGGCGCGCGCCAGCGCCTGCTCGAGCGATTCCCGCGTCGGGTCGTGCCAGGCAACGACCCGGAACCCGGCGCGCTCCAGCTTCTCGCGCGTGA
>VAZU01000140.1 GCA_005884745.1 Alphaproteobacteria bacterium | reverse complement strand
TCGCCGACCGGCTGGCGGTGATGAACCACGGCGTCATCGCCCAGGTCGGCACGCCGCGCGAGCTCTACGATAAGCCACGCTCCGCCTTCGTGGCCGACTTCATCGGCAAATCGAATTTCTTCGAGGGCGAGATTGCCGAGCCCGGCGTGTTCCGCGCCCGCTCGGGGCTGCGCATCCATTTCGCCGGCGAGGAGCGGCCAGGCGTCACGGTGCTGGCGGTGCGGCCGGAGCGCATGGAGATCCTGCGCAGTACCGGCGGAAGCGGCGGGCTCGGCGGGCCCGAGCCCACCAATTCGGTCCCCGGCGTGACCAAGGTCGTCACCTTCCTCGGGCCCACGACCGAGTCTATGATCGAGCTCGCCTCGGGCGAGCGGGTGATCGTGCATGCGCCGACCGCGCAGCGGGCCGGCGCCGGCCCGGTGCCGGGCGAAGCGGTGCGGATAGCGTGGCCGCCCGAGGCAAGCCTGCTGCTCGATGCGTCGGACCGCGCACCGGCGCGAAATTCATGAGGGAGAACTCGCCATGGCGGATGCCCCGCAATTGCAACTCACCCGCCGCGCCTTCGGCTTTGGCGCGAGCGCGCTAGCTTCCTCCGCGGCGCTCGGCCTCGGCCGCGCGCGAGCGCAACCGGCAACCTGCGTGGTCGGTACGTGGGGCGGCGATTACCAGAATCTGCTCGATGCCAATATCGTCAAGCCGCTGCTCGAGCCCAAGGGCGTCAGCGTGCAATGGGACGTGGCGGCGCAGGGCCCGCGCAAGAACAAGCTGATGGCGGAGCGTCGCCTGCCGCGCGGCACGCTCGACATCGCCTGCCTGTCCGACGTGGACATGTACGACATTTCGCTCTCGGGCGCGCTCGAAACGCTCGATGAATCCAAGGTCTCCAACCTGAAGAACGCGGTCGCGGCGCTGCGGCACGCCTACGCGGTGCCGCACATCTACAGCGGCATGGTGCTGGTCTACAATCCGGCGCACGCGCAGCCGAAAGCCTATGCGGACCTGTGGGACGAGAAATATCGCGGTAAGGTCGGGCTGGTCGACTTGTTGTTCACGCAGATCCTGATCGTCGCCACGGTCGCGGCCGGCGGCACGCCGTCGGATTTCGAGCCCGGCAAGAAGAAGCTCATCGAGCTCAAGAAGCTCGGCGTGCGCGTGCTGCCGAGCAACGAGGCCATGGCCCAGGCGCTGCAGTCGGGCGAAGTGTGGATCACGCCGATGTGGCGCGCGCGCTGCGTGCAATGGCAGAACGCCGGCATCCCCGTCGCCAACGTGGCGCCGGCGGAGGGGGCGATCCCGATCCTGTTCGAGTTCGGAGTTCCCAAGAACGCGCCCGACAAGGAGGGCGCCTACGCGTTCCTCAACGCGTCGCTGGAGCCGGCCGCGCAGATCGGATTCGCGCAGAAGATGGGATATGCGCCCACCGTCGCCAATGCGCAGCTGCCGCCCGAGCAGGCCGAAAAGCTCATGTTCAGCGCCGCCGAACAGGCCAAGCTGGTCAAAACCGACTACGACTACGTCGCCAAGGAATATCAGAATCTCAAGCAATGGTGGGACCGCGAGTTCCTGGCTTAAGATCGATGAGCATCGCGGCCTCTCCTGCGCCGCTCGAGCGCGTGGTCCCGTCGGAAGGCCGGACCGCACGAGCCCGCAGTTTCCTGCTCGCGGTCCCGGCGACGCTGCTGGTCGTCATGATCCTCGGGCTGCCGCTGGTGCTGCTGTTCCGCTACAGCCTGAATCAGTACGATCGCTACGACATGATGCGCGAGGCGCTCACCCTCGACAATTACGCCGCGATTTTCCGCGACGCGTTCTTCCGCAACGTGCTGATGCGCACGATCCTGGTCGCGGCAATCTCGACCGCGGTGGCTTTGGTGTTGGCTCTCCCGGTTGCCTATTTCATCGCCCGCGCGCCGGCGCGCTTCAAAAGCGCGCTGATCATCCTGGTGGTGTTTCCGCTGCTGGTCGGCAACCTGGTGCGGGCGGCGGGCTGGATGGCGGTGATGGGCAACCGCGGCTTCGTCAACCAGCTGCTGCTCGGGCTCGGACTGATCGACGAGCCGCTGGAGATCCTCTACACGCCCACCGCGGTCGTGATCGGCATCATCGCCGTGGTGCTGCCGTTCATGACGCTGTCGCTGCAGAGCGTGCTGGAGCAGATCGATCCGAGCCTCGAGGAGGCCGCCGGCAATCTCGGCGCACGGCCGTTCACGGCGTTCCGCCGCGTCGTGCTGCCGCTGGCGATGCCGGGCGTCATCGCCGGCACCGTGCTGGTGTTCATCCTGTGCATGAACGCCTATGCGACGCCGGTGCTGCTCGGCGGCCCGCGCTTCCACATGATGGCGCCGCAGGTCTACGAGCAGATCACCGGCCAATCGAACTGGCCGTTCGGCGGCGCGCTGGCGTTCATCCTGATGGGGACGACGCTGGTGCTCACGATAGCGTCGACGCAGCTGATGCAGAAGGGCTACGCGCGCCGTGCGCTTTGAAAGGCTTTGCCATGGCGTTCCTCACTCGCACCACCTTCGACTACCGCTGCCGCCTCATGCGCAGGATGATGGACGCGAACGCGCTCGATGCGCTGGCGTTCCTGAGTAGCGATTTCTTCCAATGGGCGACCAATTTTCACGTCGACGTGCAGACCTGGGAACGGCCGATCGCCGTCGTCGCGCCGCGCGAGGGCGAAGCCTTCGCGATCATGAACGAGCTCTCGACCCATCACCTGCGCGGCACGCTCGAGCGTGGCACGATGTGGGTCGGCGCGGTCACGATCTATAGCGAGCACCCGCGGGTAGGACAGCGGGCGCCGCTGCGCTCGCAATGGGCCGAGGCGCTCGCCGATCTGCTGCGCCAGCGCGGACTCGGCGCCGGGCGCATCGGCGTGGAATCCGCGAGCGGCCCGCTGGCGCCGGTGGCCGCGCTGCTGCCGGGCCTCGAACTGGTGCCGTGCTTGCGTGAGCTGCGCGCGCTGCGCTTCGTCAAATGCGGCGAGGAGCTGCAGGTGCACCGCGACGCAGGCGCGCTCAGCGACTGGGGCCAGGCGCGTTATCTCGAAAACATCCGGCCCGGACGCCGGCTCCAGGAGCTCGACTTCACGCTCGCGGCGATGATCTCCGAGGAAGCCGCCCGGCGATTTCCCGGCGAGAACGCCGAGATCCGCTGCTTGACCTTGAGCGGCCCGGCCTCGGCCTCGCCGCACGGCGACGGCATGCCGACCGGGGCGGCGATCGAGCAGGGCCACGGCATCGTCAACATCTGCAACGTCCGCCTCAACGGCATGATGACCGAGAACGAGCGCACCTTCTTCGTCGGCAAGCCCAGCAGCGAGCAGACGGCGCTCTACCAGACGGCGCGCGCCGCCAACGAGGCGGGCGCCGCGGCGGCGGTCGCCGGCAATCCGGTCGCGGCGATCGATGCCGCCGCCCAGGCCGTGATCGAGAAGGCGGGATTCGGCGAGTGCATCCTGCACCGCACCGGCCACGGCATGGGCGTGCAGGGGCACGAATATCCCGACGACATGCCGTTCTGTCACCGCCCGCTGCTGGCGGGCGAAGTCTATTCGGTCGAGCCCGGCGTCTACGTCTATGGGCTCGGCGGGTTCCGCATCGACGACACCGTGGTGATCGGGCAGACGCCCGAGATCATCACCCAGGCGCCGCGCGACATCCGCACCAACACGGTTTTATGATGGGCCGGTGCCACGGGCCGGCAAGGTTTGGCAAGCGCGCGCGGGCGAATTTTCAGGATTGCCGACGGAGCCGACCCGCGCGGCTATCTGACCGTGACTTGCACCCGATGCACGGCGTTGTTGCCGAAGCCGCCGCGATCGAAGCGCTGCTCGATCGGCTGGGTTTCGCCCTTGGCGTCGGTGGCCCGACACATCAGCTCGTGCTCGCCGGGTGTCGCGTGCCATTCGAAATGGCAGCCCCGCCAGGCATAACGGTCCGGTACCGGATCGAGCCTCGCCTCGCGCCAGTGTCCCGCCGCCGCGACCTCGACCTTCGCGATCGGGACGCCCTGGCCCGACCATGCGCGCCCAAACAACTCGACACGACCGGGTTCGATCAGGCGCCGGCGCGTGTACCAATCAGGAATGCCCGGCGGCACCATCAGCGACCTGACTCGCATCGTCGTTACCGGAACGCCCTGCTCGTCGGCTGTTTTCCGATACATGTAGGTGCCGACCTGCTGAAAGCCGTCGAACTGGCGGTCGATCACCTCGATGCGATTGAGCCATTTGACGCTTGCCATCCCGTACCAGCCGGGCACCAGGAGACGCAACGGGAAACCATGCTGCGGCAATAGTGCAGCGCCATTCATGGCCCAGGCGAGCAACACGTCGTCGCCGAGCGCCTGCTCGGGCGTCAGGCTGCGCGCATAATCGTGCTCGACTCCGCAATCGAAGCCGCGGTCGCTCGCATGAAAAACCACGTCGCGCGCGCCGGCGACCATGCCGGCCCGCTCCAATAAAGCTTTGAGTGGCGTCCCGGTCCACTCGGCGGTGCCGACGGCCTCGGTATGCCAGGGCTGACTGGGCGAGCGGGGCGTGATGGCTGCGCGGCCATTGCCGGCACACTCGAGCGTCACGCACAGCGTGCGCTGGGGGCAACGCTTCAACTCATCCAGCGTCAGCTTCAGCGGGCGCTCGACCAAACCACCGATGTCGAGCGCCCAGTCGGCAGCTGAAGGTACATAGGGCACGTCGAAATGGATGAGGAGGTAGTGCAGGCCGGGCGGCGTCACGTCGTGGCGCAGCATTTCCAACAGCGTGCCGGAATTGCGGTTCGCGAGCGCGACTTCCTCCCGGGAGAAGCCGCCCTCGGTGAGCTCCCGCGTCCCGGGATGGAGGATCGGATGGTGGGCTCGCGATAGGGACTCATCGTTCGCCATGGATCTCGCCTTCATCCGCGTTACGCCAGGGCCGTTCCGAGCTTTCATGCCGCCGTCGCTGTCGATCGGTATGGACGGCGGCACTCGGCATCAGGGTGACGCGCTCGCCGGCGCCCTCCAGCAGCGTCGTGTCGTTGAGCAGTGTGACGGTAGAGGACCCGGAATGCGTGCGGCGCCCCTGGTAGCGCCTCAGCTCGATTGCGGCGGCTGGGATTTTTCGCTGCCGGTTTCTTCCAGGTGCTTCGCCAATTGCCGATAAAATCGGGCCAAGTCCTTGAATGTGGCCTTGAGCTGCCAATCCGTCGCGCGCGCGGCGCGCGATTCGAACTCGGCGGCTTTGGTTCGGCACTCGGCGAGATTAGCCATGGCGGTCGCTCGCACCTGTCACGAAGCCATTATGCCGAAACGGCCGGCAATTGCGAGCACGGGGCGCAGGTTCGGCCCGGATCAGCACCGCGCCGCATCCGGGGAACGCCGGCCTGGATCCCTCAGCCGTGATGGCGGTCTTCGCGCGGCCGTCACGCCGCTTTGGCGACGCGGACGCCGGCGCCCTCCAAGAGCATCACCTTGTTGAGCAGCTTGACGCAGGCATAGACCGCCTCGATCGCCGGCGCCGGCGTCTCGGTCAGCCGCGCCATCTCCAGCACCGAGCCGATCAGCGCCTCGGTCTCGAGCGAGCGTCCGGCCTCG
>VAZU01000139.1:5506-5821 GCA_005884745.1 Alphaproteobacteria bacterium | reverse complement strand
TAAACGTGGAGGCACCTGGGGCACGACGATTGGGGGAGGAGCGGTTTGTGCCGACAGGTCCAGTGCACACGGCACACCAGCCAACAGCACACCAGCCGCAACGACCAGAGGGCGCATCCGGAAGATGCTCATCATGGCATTGAAAGCCCCGAACTCCTTCATAGCGCCCATCTTTTTGAAGCGTCGTTCCCGCTCAGCCTAGCCTGACATGGCGTGCTGAACTCTGCAATGAATGGAAGTTACAGAAGCGGCGAATCTCATCGGGAGAATCGATGTGGCGCCCTCTGCCGCCAAATACGAGCTCCATGCCTGAAC
>VAZU01000139.1:0-5235 GCA_005884745.1 Alphaproteobacteria bacterium | reverse complement strand
ATCTTCTCGGCCTGCTGGCGGAAACCACCGCCATCCAGGCGGTCGGCACCATGGCGGTGCTGGTGGTGCCGACGATCGCGCCGAAGATCGCGGATGCGCTCGCCGTCCCGGCCGGCCGGGTCGGCTTCCAGATCAGCCTCTTGTATCTCGCGGCGATGTTCGGCTCGCTCAGCGCGGGCACATCGGTCGCGCGGCTCGGCCCCTGCCGCACCGGCCAGGTCGCCATGCTGCTCACCGCGGCGGGCTGCATGCTGGCGGCCGCGGGCAATCTCGCCACGCTGCTGCTCGGCTCGCTCGTGATCGGCGCCGCCTACGGCGTCATCAATCCGGCGTCCTCGGATCTCTTGATGCGGCACGTGCCGGCCGGCCGGCGCAATCTGTTCTTCTCGATCAAGCAAACCGGCGTGCCGCTGGGCGGCACGATCATCGGGCTCGTCGCGCCCGCGACGGCGCTGCATCTGGGCTGGAGCGCGCCGTTGTGGATCATCGCCGCAATCGCGGTGGCGCTCGCTTGTGCCTCGCAGCCCCACCGCGCGAACTGGGATGCCTACCGGGACATTTCCGTAAAACTGTCGGGACTGTCGCTCGCCGGGTTCCGCACGCTCGCGAAAAACCCGGCGCTGTTCTGGCTCGCGTCGGCTTCGTTCTGCTTTGCCGCCATTCAGCTCTGCCTGCTCGCCTTCCTAGTCGTGCTGCTGGTCGAGGAGCTCGGCTTCGACCTGGTCGCGGCCGGGGCCATCCTGGCCGCCGTGCAGGTGGTCGGGGCGCTCGGCCGCATTGTCTGGGGCATGCTCGCCGACCGCGCCCGCATCGGGCTTGCGGTGCTGTTGGGCCTGGCGCTGCTGATGGCGGCGGCCTCCGCCGCCGTCATCGGGCTCTCCCCCGCATGGCCGAAAATTCTGGTCGTCGCCGTGTTTCAGTTGCTCGGCGTTTCGGCCGTAGGCTGGAACGGCGTTTTCCTTTCCGAGATTGCCCGGCTGAGCCCGCCGCGGGCGATCGGATCGATGACCGGCGCCGCGATGTTCGTGACCTTCATGGGGGTCGTCGCCGGCCCGCCGCTGTTCTCGGGCCTGCATGCCGTGCTGGGGAGCTATGCCCGGAGCTATGCGCTGCTCGTCGCCTTTGCGCTCGCTGCCGCCGCGCTGATCCGGGCGGCCCAGGCGCACGCGGGGCACTCACCGTCATCCTGAGAGTCTGACTCAGACTCTGAGGTGCAAACCCGACGAAGTCGGGTGAGCCTCGAAGGATGCGGTCGAGGGCTGGCGGTCCTTCGAGGCTCGGCGCTTCGCGCCTCGCACCTCAGAGCCTGGCCGAAAAAGAATTGAGTGATTTCAGCCCGTTGTGGTTCCTTCGTGGTTTGCGATTCTACGAGGGGGCCACAACATGTCTTGGACTGAAATCACCCGGGCTCAGTATCTGCGTGACGGCCTGCGTTATGCAAGCGACACGACGGATGCCGAATGGGGCTTGCTCGTTCCATTGCTGCCTGCGCCACGGCGAGTGGGACGTCCGCGAACGGTGGATCTGCGCGCGGTGGTGAACGCGATCCTCTACATTCTCGCGACAGGCTGCCAATGGCGCGCGCTGCCGAAAGACTTTCCGCCGCGCTCGACCGTTCAGTACTATTTCTACGGCTGGCGCGACCAGCGCATGTGGCGTTGGCTCAATCTTGCTCTCGTCAAGCAGGTTCGCCGGGTGGCAGGGCGCAACATCGTTCCTTCGGCCGGCGTGATCGATAGTCAGAGCGCGAAGACCACAGAAAGTGGCGGTCCACGCGGGTTTGATGCCGCCAAGAGGGTGAAGGGCCGCAAGCGTCACATCGTCACCGACACTGCCGGCTCGCTGCTCGCCGTGCTGGTGCACGCGGCCAACATCCAAGACAATCATGGCGCTGTGCCGCTGCTCGGATCGCTTGGACGACGGTTCCCCAAGCTGCGCCATATCTTCGCCGATCGCGTCTACCGCGGCCAAAAGCTGCTCGACGCGCTCGCCGATTCGGGCAAGTGGACGATCGAGATTGTCACGCGATCGCAGAGTGTCGGCACCTTCAAAGCCGAGCCCAAGCGATGGGTGATCGAACGCACCCTCGCCTGGCTCGGACGTAACCGCCGCCTCGCCAAGGACTTCGAGGCGACCATCGCCAGCGCCGAGGCTTGGGTCCTGATCGCCAGCGTCCGCGTCCTCTCGCGCCGTCTCGCCAGGGCCTGAAAACATGGGTATTACTTTTGAGTCAGACTCTCAGGATGACGGCCGCCGCTCGCACCTCAGGGTGAGGGACGGCGGTGTCAGCTCCCGGAGGCGCTCGCAGATCCGCGATTCGGGTTGGGTGCCTCTTCGAGAATCCGGCGCGAGAGCCGCGCCACGCTCTGCACCGCGCTCGCCTCCCGGGACGACAGCTCTTCGAGCGAGGCGGCGAGCTCGCGCTCCTTCTGCTGCAATTGCTCGATCTCCGTCGACAATGTGCCGTGTCGCTTCTCGAGCTCGGACACCTGGGAATGCAGCTCGGCGCGCCGCGCACCGAGCGAGGCTTGCAAGGCTTCGCGGGCCTGCCGCTCCCGGTCCGCGAGCCCCGTCTCGAACTCGGCCGATCTCGCCGCCAGGCGGCGCTCCAGATCGCCGATCATGCCGGCGCTGAGCTCTTCGACCGACTTCCTGATGTCGGCCTCGCGCTGCGCCCGGCGCCGCTCCAAATCCTCCAGAACGCTCGCCTCCCGGGACGCAAGGCCCGCGACCGACGTGGCGAGCTCGCGTTCGCGCTGCTCCAAGAGCTCCGTCTCGCTACCGAGCGAGATGCGGCGATTTTCGAGGCTCGACACTTCGGATTCGAGCGCGGCGCGCTTGCTGCCCAGCGAGGCTTCCAACGCTTCGAGACCTTGTCGCTCCCGCTCGACAAGGCCGGCTTCGAGCTCGGCCGACCTTGCCGCAAACGCCTCGTCGGCTCGGCGCTCCCGCTCGGCGAGGCCGGCGTCGAGCTCCGCCGATCTTGCCGCGAACGCCGCTTGAGCCTGGCGCTCCCGATCGGCGAGGCGGGCGTCGAGCTCGGCCGATCTTGCCGCGACCCGCCGCTCCAGATCGCTCATCATTCCCGCGCTGAGAACCTCCACCGACTTCTTGATCTCGGCCTCGCGTTCGGCTCGACGCAGCTCGATCGCGTCCAACGCGCTGGCTTCCTTGAAGGAAAGACCGTCCACCGAGGCCGTGAGCTCCCGCTCCCGGCGCTCGAGAATCTCGGTCGCGTTGCCGAGCACGACGTGGCGGTCCTCGAGCCTCGACACCGCGGCCTCCAGCTCGGCGCGTCTGGTGCCCAGCGAAGCTTCCAGCGCTTGGCGTGCTTGCCGCGCGCGGTCGGCGAGCTCCGCCTCGAACTCCGCCGACCTGACCGCGATCCGCCGTTCCAGGTCGGCGGTCATCCTGGCGCCGAGATCTTCCGCCGATTTGCGGATCTCCGCCTCGCGCTGCGTGCGCATGCGCTCCAAGGCTTCCAGGACGTCCGCCTCCGTGGCCGAAAGCGCTTCGACCGAGGCCGACAGCTCGCGCTCGCGCTGCCCCAGCAATTCCACCTGCCGGAACAGCGCGGCACGCCGATCCTCCAGGCCCGAAACTTCGGAATCGAGCTCGGCGCGTGTCCTGCCCAGCGTCGATTCCAGGGCTTCGCGGCCCCGCCGCTCGCGGTCGGCAAGAACGGCCTCGAACTCCGCCACGCTGACGGCTCGGCGCCGCTCCAGCTCGCGGGTCATCTCGCTGCCGAGATCTTCAGCCGACTTCCGGACGTCCGCCTCGCGCTCCGCGCGAAGCGCGGCAAAATCCTGCTCCAATTCCGCGGTGAGCTTCTCGATCAGAATTTTGCGCTCGGATTCGACCGTCTGCTGCGCGACCGCCGCGATCTTGGTCTCGAGCACCGACTTCACTTCGGGATCGTCGCGCAGCGCCTCGTAATAAGCCCCCAGGAGATCCTGCTGGTCGGAGAGCATCGAAGCGAGATTGCGGATGCGGAGGATTTCTTGCGCGATGCGGGAATCGACCGCCTGGGGAGGCGACGCGCCGCGTTGCAGGCTGTCGGCAAATCGGCCGAGCGCCTCCGCGAACTGACGAAGCGCCTTGTCCTCGCCGGCTTCGACCCGGGTCAGCGACCGGATGATCCTGCGCACGAAATCGGCGTCGCGCGACCAATCCAGCGTGCCGATCTGCACGAACCGCTCGCTCGGGTCCAGGATCGTCATGGTCTGCGATCCGGCCGGCACGGAGAGGCACAGCTTCGGGTCGAAGCGCCATACCGCGAGGCGAGGCATCTCGCCGCTGGCAGTTGCGCGCCAGCGTCCGTCCTGCTCGCGGGCGAGCTGGATCCGAACCATCTCGCGCTCGCCGATGCGGACCATCAGTTCGCCCGGAACGCCGTTTGCGCGACCGTCCTCGACCAACAATCGCCGCGCCGATTCGCTCGACCCCAGCTCGGACAGATCTTCCAGCGGAAGCAGCCGCCGGTGCTCGGTGACGCGAAGCACGGACGCTCCCTGCGGCGTGTCCGAGACGACGTGAAACGCCACCCAGTCGCCCGGATTGAGCGAGCCGGCGGAGGCGCCCGCGAGCTCGACCGCGCCGTCCGGGGGAAACAGCAGGCGCGAGGATCCGGAAACGTCGCGGATCCTGGTCCCGTGGCGCTGCATGCGGACCTCGACGAATGCCGCGGCGTCGGAGACCCGGACGCAAATCCCGATGAAGAATGTTTCGCGTTCGGTCGGCATCCCTGCCACCTACCCCATGACTGAATCGACCCGGCGCCGGCGGCGCCCGCCCGTCCTAGGCGAAGCCATGATATCGCGAAACAGCACCCGGAACGATAGGGGCTATGTCACGGAAATCCCAGGCAAATTTTTGTATCGCCCCGCCGCGCCGAGGCGTAATTTCGATGCAATCGGGCGCATCGGGGAAGCCGAGCCGTACCGTAATGCGCTCACGCCAGGCGAAGAGAACCTGCGCTACGGGCGATCAGAAAAAAATAGCGCCGCCCCGATCGAGGCGGCGCCGTTCGCAAGCCCCGCGAAATTACGCGGCGAGCTTGAGGTTCTCGGCTGCTTCCTTGCCGCGGCTGACCACCACGTCGAACGTGACGTTCTGGCCTTCGCCGAGGCTGGACAAGCCGGCCCGCTCCACCGCGGAGATGTGGATGAACACATCCTTGCCGCCGTTGGCGCGCTCGATGAAGCCGTATCCCTTCGCGGGATTGAACCATTTGAC
>VAZU01000138.1 GCA_005884745.1 Alphaproteobacteria bacterium | reverse complement strand
AGGGACGCCGAGGAGCGCGCCAAGAGTTTCGTCGAGGCCCAGGGCGACGTCATCGTCCGTCGCGGTGCCGACGGCCTGATCACCTACGCCAACGACGCATTCTGCGCGCTCGCCGGCCGATCCCGCGAGGCGCTGCTCGGGACCCCGTTCCGGCTTGCGGTTGCCGAGCAAGGCGACATCGCCGTGTTGGCCGACGGCACCCGCATGCACGACCAGCGGCTCGAGACCGCGCAAGGCTTGCGCTGGATCGCCTGGCGCGAGGTCGCGGTGCGCGGCGGCGAGCGCCTCGAGATTCAGAGCGTCGGCCGCGACGTCACCGACCGCGCCCATACCGAGCGCGCGCTCGCCGAAGCCCGCGACCAGGCGGAGGCCGCCAACCGGGCGAAATCGCGGTTCCTCGCCATGGTCTCGCACGAGATCCGCACGCCGCTCAACGGCATCCTCGGCATGGCCGACCTGATGCTCGATACCCCGCTGGTGCCCGAGCAGACGACCTACGTGCAGGCGGTCAAGACGTCGGGCGATACGCTGCTGTCGCTGATCGACGAGATCTTGGATTTTTCCAAAATCGAGGCCGGCAAGCTCGATCTCGAGGCGCGCCCGTTCGGGCTCGCGACCCTGGTGGAGGAGATGGTCGAGCTGCTGGCCCCGCGCGTGCAGGCCAAGGGCCTCGAGATCGCCTCCTATCTCGACGAGCGATTGCCGCAACGGATGATCGGCGACGCGGCACGGCTGCGGCAGGTGCTGCTCAATCTCGCCGGCAACGCCATCAAGTTCACCGACGCCGGCGGCGTCGCGGTGATCGTCGAGCCCGGCATCTGGCCGGAGGAAGTCAGCTTCACCGTGCGCGACACCGGGATCGGGGTCGCGCCGGAGGCGCAGGCGCGCATTTTTTTCGAATTCGAGCAGGCCGACGACGGGCCGACCCGCAGGTTCGGAGGCACCGGGCTCGGGCTCGCCATCACCAAGCGCATCGTCGAGCGCATGGGCGGCCGCATCGGCCTCGACAGCACGCCGGGGGCCGGGTCCTCGTTCCACTTCACCGTGACGCTGCCGTCGGCGGCCGATGGGGGGCAGAACTTCTCGCCCCCGCGGCTTAACGGCGCCTCGGTGCTGATCGTGGCGCCGAGCGCGATCGAGGCGCCGCTCATCGCGCGCCGGCTCGGGCGCTGGGGCGCCCGGACCTGCATGGTCCCGGACGAGAAGATCGCGGCCGCGCTGCTGCCGGAGCGCCATTGGGACGCCGTGCTGGTCGACCGCGCGCTGGGCGCCACGGGCGTGGAAGCGCTCGCAAGCGAGATGGGAAGCGTGGCGCGGCGGCTCATCCTCATCACGCCGAGCGAGCGCCAGGAGCTTGCCTCGCTCAAGGCGGCGGGATTCACCGGCTACCTCGTCAAGCCGGTACGGGCGCAGTCGCTTGCCATGCGTTTCGGCGACGGCGCCGATCCGTTCGAGCGGGAGGCCGCCGGGGAAGGACCGGCCGCGCAGGACAGCAAGGCCATGGCGGCGGCGAAGGACGGGCTCGCCATCCTCCTCGCCGAGGACAATCCCATCAACGCGCTGCTCGCGCGCGCGCTGCTGCTGAGATTGGGCCATCGGCCGACCATTGCCGGCAATGGCGCGATCGCGGTCGAGTCCTGGCTCGCCGCGCAGGCTGCCGGCACGCCCTACGACGTGGTGCTGATGGACGTGAGCATGCCGGAACTCGACGGGATCGAGGCCGCCCGGCGCATCCGGGCGGCAGAGCGCGAGGGCGAGTGCGGACGCACGCCGATCCTGGCGCTGACCGCGAACGCATTCGCCGAGGACCGCGAAAGCTGCCTCGCCGCGGGAATGGACGGCTTCCTCGCGAAACCGCTCGACCGCGAGCGGCTCGCCGCGGCACTCGCCTCGACGCGGTCGGCGGGTCCGCTCGCCGCTTGAATTATAGGTTTCGAATTTTCGCCGTCATTCCGGGGCGCGGGCGCAAGCCCGCGAGCCCGGAACCCATGAACACAGACGTGCAAAATGGAACGTCCCCTGGTCATGGATTCCGGATAGCCGCTTCGCGCTTCCGGAACGACGGACTCTCACAGCCGCCGCAGCGACACCTCAGTCACGGTATGGCTGGCGTCCTTGGTGAGGATGAGATGCGCGCGGCGCCGCGTCGGCAGGATGTTCTCCCGCAGATTGAGCAGATTGATCCGCGTCCAGATCGAGGTCGCGGTCTCGACCGCCTCCGCGTCGGTGAGCCGGGAGTACCGGTGGAAATAGGATTTGGGATCGCGGAACGCAGTCCCCCGCAGCATCAGGAAGCGGTCGACGTACCAGTGTCGCAGCACGTCCTCGTCGGCATCGAGATAGACCGAGAAATCGAAGAAATCCGAGACGAAGGGGATCGCCTTGCCGTCGCGGGGCGGACGCCCGACCTGGAACACGTTGAGACCTTCGACGATGAGGATGTCGGGATGATCGATCTCGATCGATTCGCTCGGGACCACGTCGTAGACCAGATGCGAATAGACCGGCGCGCGAGCCGGGCGCTGACCGGCCTTCACCTCGGTGAGGAAGCGAAGCAGCGCCGGCAAATCGTAGCTCTCGGGAAAGCCCTTCTTCTCCATCAGGGCTTCGCGCTCGAGCACCGCGTTGGGATAGAGAAAGCCGTCGGTGGTGATGAGCTCGACCTTCGGCGTATTGGGCCAGCGCGCCAGCAGCGCCTTGAGCACGCGCGCGGTGGTCGATTTGCCGACCGCGACCGAGCCGGCGATCCCGATCAGATACGGCATCTTGACGTCCTCGGTGCCGAGGAAGCGCCGCTGGGCCCGGAACAGCCGCTGGGTTGCCGCGACATAGAGCGAGAGCAGCCGCGAGACCGGCAGGTAGATCGCCTCGACCTCCTCCATGTCCAGCCGATCGTTGAGCGCAAGGTCGCCCATTCGGCCCGCGAGAAGGTGCGGTACGGCGAAAGCTTGGTCTCGGTGCGTTCGTCCATGGCAGCGTCCGGGAGCCCGCGGGTCAGTCGCGCGGCCGCGAGGCCTTTTCCTCGAGGCCCGATCTGGTCATCCGACGCGCCAGCGCGGCTTCGACTTCGGCGAGGGCGACGCCGCGGGATTCGAGGACGACCAGCAGATGGTAGAGCAGATCCGCAGCCTCCGCGATCAAGGCTGCGCGATCCTCGCTGACGGCCGCGAGCGCGGTCTCGATCGCCTCCTCGCCGAATTTTTTGGCGCAATGCGCCACGCCCTTGTCGAGCAGCTTGCGGGTGTAGGACACGTCGGGACTGGCGGCGGCGCGCTCTTTGACGCGCTCAGCGAGCTCCTGCAGGGTGAAAGCCTTCATCGCACGCTCCTCGGTCGCCATAGCATCTCTGCGCCGCGAGGGGGAATGGAATCCGCCTCAAGGGTCGAGCCGCATCGGCAGCCCGGCCCGCGCCATATAGTCCTTGGCTTCGCGAATCGTATGCTCGCCGAAATGGAAGATCGAAGCCGCGAGCACCGCGGTGGCGTGCCCGTCGCGGATGCCCTCGACCAGATGCTCGAGCGTGCCCACCCCGCCCGAGGCGATGACCGGCACGCCGACGCGGTCGGCGACCGCCCGGGTGAGCGCGATGTCGAAGCCCCGGCGGGTGCCGTCGCGATCCATCGAGGTCAGCAGAATCTCGCCGGCGCCGAGCGCGACGACTTCCTCCGCATAGGCGAGAGCATCAAGGCCGGTGGGATTGCGGCCGCCATGGGTGAAAATCCTCCATTTTTCCGGCTGCCCGGGCTTCGATACCATCTTGGCATCGATCGCGACGACGATGCACTGGTCGCCGAATTTTTCCGCGGCCTCCCTGACGAAGCCGTGGTCCTCGACGGCGGCGGTGTTGATCGAAACCTTGTCGGCGCCCGAGGCCAACAGTTTGCGGATATCCTCGATGCTGCGCACGCCGCCCCCGACGGTGAGCGGCATGAAGCAGGCCTCCGCGGTCCGCCGCACCACGTCGAGAATGATGCCGCGGTTCTCGTGGCTCGCGGTGATGTCGAGGAAGCACAATTCGTCGGCACCGGCGGAATCGTAGGCCATCCCGGCCTCGACGGGGTCGCCGGCATCGCGCAGGTCGAGGAACTTGACGCCCTTGACGACGCGGCCGTCTTTGACGTCGAGGCAGGGAATGACGCGGACCTTGAACATGGTCAGGCCGCGGCCCGCGCCGCCCGGATCAGCGCCAGCGCCGCCGCCGGATCGAGCCGGCCGTCGTAGAGCGCGCGGCCGACGATGGCGCCGGCGAGCTTTTTTGCGCGCGGCTCGGTGAGCGCCCTCACGTCGTCGAGCGAAGCGAGCCCGCCCGAGGCGACGACCGGAATTTTTACCGCTTCGGCGAGCGCGATCGTGCTGTCCAGATTCAACCCTTGCAGCAGGCCGTCGCGTGCAATCTCGGTGAAGATGATCGCCGCCACGCCTGCATCCTCGAAGCGCCGGGCGACGTCGAGCGCGGAGAGCTGCGAAGTTTCGGCCCAGCCGTCGACCGCGATCTTGCCGTCGCGGGCGTCGAGCCCGACCGCGACCCGGCCGGGAAAGCGGCGCGCGGCTTCGCGCACCAATCCCGGGTCGCGCACCGCCGCGGTGCCGACGATCACCCGCGTCATGCCCTTGCCGAGCCAGGCCTCGATGGTCGCCAGGTCGCGGATGCCGCCGCCGAGCTGCACCGGGATTCCCACGGCCTCGAGAATCCGGTCGACCGCGCCGGCATTCATCGGCCGGCCCGCGAAGGCGCCGTCGAGATCGACCACATGCAGGTATTCGAAGCCTTGGACCTCGAACGCAAGGGCCTGGGCGGCGGGATCGCGATGGAAAATGGTGGCGCGCGCCCGGTCGCCCTGCTCCAGGCGCACGCACAGGCCATCCTTGAGATCGATCGCGGGAAACAGGATCACGTCAGCTCCCGTCGGTCGCGGCACAATTGTTTCGGAAAAATCCTCGTGCCGCCTTTTCTGCAATCGGGCCTGCAGCGAGGCATCTCGGTTCCCCTCCCCCCGCGAGCGAAGCGAGTGACGGGGCGGGGTTAGGGGTGGGGGGTCGACCCAACTTCCCCGCAAGCTTAGTCCCCCCACCCCGGCGCGTAGCGCACTCGAGGTTTTCATGTCCGGAAATGCCCATGCATTCGCTACGCGCCGACCCTCCCCGCCGACGGGCGGGAGGGGATTCGGCCGAGTAACCGGCTCGCCTGCCCGCACCCGGGTGCAGCGTTGCGCTCACGGCGCCCATTGCAAGAAATTGGCGATCAGCGCCAGGCCAAGCCGCTGGCTCTTTTCCGGATGGAACTGGGTGCCCGCATAGGTCTCGCGCGCCACCATCGCGGTCACCGGCCCGCCGTAATCGGCTTCGGCCACGAGGTCGTGCCGGTCCGCGACCTTGAGATGGTAGGAGTGCACGAAATAGCCGTGCAGGCCCTGCGGGCCGACCGCAATGCCCTTGAGCAGCGGGTGCGGCCGCAGCGGGGCGAGCGTGTTCCAGCCCATGTGGGGAATCTTCAAGTCGGGGTCGCTCGGGGCGATGCGGTCGACCTCGCCGGGAATCCAGCCCAGTCCTTCGCTCACCCGATATTCGCGGCCGCGCTCGGCCATCAGCTGCATGCCGACGCAGATGCCGAGGAACGGCCGGCCCTTGCCGCGCACCGTTTCCTCGAGCGCCTCGATCATGCCCTCGACCGCATCGAGTCCGCGGCGGCAATCCGCAAACGCGCCGACGCCGGGCAGCACGATGCGGTCGGCCCGGCGCACCGCGTCGGGGTCGCCGGTCACTACGATCGGCTGGTCGCGTCCGGACTCGCGCGCCGCACGCTCGAACGCCTTGGCGGCCGAATGCAAGTTGCCCGAGCCGTAATCGACAATCGCCACGGTCACGGCCGCCCTCCGGGCTGGGGAAACAGGCCGATCACGTCGTCCTGAGCAGGCGATCGCATGCTCGGCACCGGGTTCGGCCGAGCGCCGCGCGACGGCAGCTCATGCCGGATCCAAGCATCGAAGAACCGGCGCTCGGCTAGCTCGAGATCGTCGCCGACCACCACGCCGACATTCGTCCATTTGCGCCGAGCGAGCGCCCAACGGCGTAGCGTCGAAGCCTCGAAGCCGATCAGGAGCGACATCAGAAAGGCAATGGCGGCGGTGGTCCCGGCGGAAAGCCGGAAGAACTGCGCGCCGGCCCCGATCGCGACCGCGACCGCCACATAGAGCAGGAGCGCCAGCCACAGCCGATGCCGCAGCATCCAGAGCGGCGCGAGCAGGAACGCGCTCCAGAAAAATCCGTCGCGCACGAAGACAAATCGATCGGCGTGCCGCGCATCGGCGCTGCGGAGCGGCGGCTCATACACCGTATAGATCGCCATCGGCTCTCTCCGAAATTTTCTCTTGCGTGCACCCGCGGCGGACCCGTCGCAAGCGCGAATCGCTACCCCGAACGCCCCCGCCGCGCCGCCGTGAACGGCTCAGCCACCCAGCCGGCCTTTGGTCGAGGGCACCTCGCCGGCGGCCCGCGGGTCGATCGTCAGGGCGGAGCGCAGCGCCCTGGCGAGACCCTTGAAGCAGGATTCGGCGATGTGATGGTCGTTGGTGCCGTACAACGTTTCCACATGCAGCGTGATGCCGGCGTTGGTCGCAAACGCCCGGAACCATTCCTCGACCAGCTCGGTGTCGAACGCGCCGACCTTGTCGCGGACGAACTCGGCCTTGAACACCAGGAACGGCCGACCGGAGATGTCGATGGCCACCCGGGTGAGGGCCTCGTCCATCGGCACATGGACGTCGGCATAGCGGGTGATGCCCCGCATGTCGCCGAGCGCCTGCTTGAGCGCCTGTCCGAGCGCGATGCCGACGTCCTCGGTGGTGTGGTGGTGATCGATGTGGAGGTCGCCTCGCGCCGTGACGCTCACGTCGACGCGCGAATGCCGCGCCAAGAGATCGAGCATGTGGTCGAGAAAGCCGATGCCGGTCGAGATCGCGGCATTGCCGGTGCCGTCGAGATCGACGGCGACTTCGACATCGGTTTCCTTGGTGGTTCGCCGCAGCGAGGCCTTGCGCATGGAGCGCCCTTTCATCAAGCGGCGCCGTTCTATCAGGCGTCCCCGGGCGGCGCCACCGCGGCGCGGCAATATCGTTGACGATTGCCGGCACGGGGCGCGGGGCATCGCGGCGGCATGATGGGGCGGCGCGGGCCGCCGCGGGCTTTGCATCCGCCGGCCGGCATGCATACATCCCGTTCGCCCCGGCCCGCCATCCCATGCAGAACCTTCAGCCCGATCCCTGGCATGCGACCACGATCCTGACCGTCCGCAAGGGCGGGGTGGTGGCCGTCGGCGGCGACGGCCAGGTCAGCATCGGGCAGACCATCGTCAAGTCCAACGCCAAGAAGGTGCGCCGGCTCGGCAAAGGCGACGTCATCGGCGGGTTTGCCGGCGCCACCGCCGACGCCTTCACCTTGTTCGAACGGCTGGAGGCCAAGCTCGAGCAATATCCCGGGCAATTGACCCGCGCGGCGGTCGAGCTCGCCAAGGACTGGCGCACCGACCGCTACTTGCGCCGGCTCGAGGCCATGATGATCGTCGCCGACCGGCAAGTGTCGCTGGTGCTCACCGGCACCGGCGACGTGCTCGAGCCGGAGGCCGGACTCATGGGCATCGGGTCGGGCGGCAATTTCGCGCTTGCGGCGGCGCGGGCGCTGATCGAGACCGAGCATGACGCGGAGACGATCGTCAAGAAGGCGCTGGCGATCGCCGCGGAAATCTGCGTCTACACCAATCGCAACGTCAGCATCGAGACCTTGAGAACATGACCCTATCGTTCAGCGCGGCCAGGCCGGCGGAGCAGCCGGATTCGCTGATGACCGCCTTTTCCCCGCGCGAGATCGTCTCCGAGCTCGACCGCTTCATCGTCGGCCAGAGCGACGCCAAGCGCGCGGTCGCCATTGCGCTGCGCAATCGCTGGCGGCGGCTGCAGCTCGACGAGAAGCTGCGCGAGGAGGTGTTGCCGAAGAACATCCTGATGATCGGTCCGACCGGCGTGGGCAAGACCGAGATCTCGCGGCGGCTCGCCAAGCTCGCCGGCGCGCCGTTCCTGAAGGTCGAGGCGACGAAGTTCACCGAGTCGGCCGCGACGTCGAGCAGATCGTGCGCGACCTGGTCGAGGTCTCGATCACGATCACGCGCGAGAAGAAGCGCAAGGACGTGGCGGCGCGCGCCCACCAGGCGGCCGAAGAGCGCGTGGTCGACGCGCTCACCGGTCCGGGCGCGGGCGCGGCCACCAAGGAATCATTCCGCAAGAAGCTGCGTGCCGGCGAGCTCGACGACAAGGAGATCGAGATCGAGGTGCAGGCCTCCGGCGGCGGCCTGCCGCTGTTCGAGATCCCCGGCATGCCGGGCGCCCAGATGGGCGCGATCTCGATCGGCGACATCTTCGGCAAGCTCGGGCAGCGCACCAAGACGCGCCGCGTCAATGTCAAGGACTCCTACGAGATCCTGGTGAACGAGGAATCCGACAAGCTGCTCGATCAGGAGCAATTGGTCGGCGAAGCCATCAAGGCGGTCGAGAACAACGGCATCGTGTTCCTCGACGAGCTCGACAAGATCTGCGCGCGCGACGGACGCATCGGGGCCGATGTGTCGCGCGAGGGCGTGCAGCGCGATCTGCTGCCGCTGATCGAAGGCACGACGGTGGCGACCAAGCATGGATCGGTCAGGACCGATCACATCCTGTTCATCGCTTCGGGCGCTTTCCACGTCTCCAAACCCTCGGATCTGTTGCCCGAGCTGCAGGGCCGGCTGCCGATCCGGGTCGAGCTCAAGCCGCTGAGCCGCGACGATTTCCGCAAAATCCTCACCGAGCCCGAAGCCTCGCTGGTCAAGCAGACCGTCGCGCTGCTGGCGACCGAGGGCGTCGATCTGCAGTTCACCGAGGATGCGGTCGACGCCATCGCCGACATCGCGGTCGAGGTCAACTCGAACGTGGAGAACATCGGCGCGCGTCGGCTGCAGACCGTGATGGAGCGCGTGCTCGACGACATCTCGTTCACTGCCCCCGACCGCTCCGGCGAGCGGGTGAGGATCGACGGCGATTACGTGCGCAGCCACGTCGGCGACCTCGCCAAGAACGCCGACCTCTCGCGGTTCATTTTGTAGGACGCCGGTAGGGTGGGCACGCGCATCGCGGTTGAGGCGATGCAGCGGATGCTACCGCGTGCGCGATGCGCAGTGCCCACCTGAGCTTTGGTGGGCAAAATCGCCGGTACATCGGAAGCACGGTTTCACCCGGCACGGGCGATTTTGCCCACTCTACTCCCGGGCGCGCCGTAGCCGCACGTAGAACGCGCCCTCGCCCCCGTGCACGGGACCGGCCGGCTCGAATCCCAGCACGGTCTCGCGCAGCTTCGGCGACTTCAGCCACAGCGGGACTTGCCGGCGCAGCACCCCGCGGTCGGGATCCGAGGCACGCATGCCCTTTCCGGTGATCACCAGCACGATGCGCGCGCCCTCGGCGCGGGCAACGCGCAGGAAACGCATGAGCGCATCGTGAGCGTCGGCCTGGGTGAGGCCGTGCAGATCGATGCGGGCATCGAGACCGGCGCGGCCGCGCGCGAGGCGCTGCCGCAGGCGGCGATCGAGATTGGTAAGCGGCGGAACAGGCTTTTCGCGCGGTTTCGGTTGCTCGGCCGGACGAAGGGTGTCGGAAGCGGCGGGGGAGAGTTCCCGAGCTTCTTCCGGCGACGGCGCCGGATCGGTCGACCGCAAGGGGGTGATCGCGCGCGTGAAGCTTGCCCACAGCTCGCGTTCGTTGCGACGCAGGCTGCGTCCGGACCGGCCGGATTTCTTGCGGTTCATCGCACGCTGCGCCGGCGATGCAGGACGCCGGCCTTGGGCTCGGCACTCGGCTTGCCGGCACTCTCGAGGCCGGAATGACTCGAGCTGCCGACCGCGAGCTTCGGCTCGGCCTCGAGCTTGGGCCTCGGCTGCGGCAGCGGCAGGATGGATTCCTCGATCTTGGGCTTGGGGCGCGGCAGCGGCATGTGCGAGGCCGCCGTGGCCGGATCGATCTCGCTGGGAACGAGCATCGCGAACCGGCCCATCTGCTTGATGCGGCCGGCGACGCGTCCCGCATCATCGCCCGCCCCGAAAAACAGGTCGGCGCGCGCCGGCCCGACGATTGCGGAACCGGTATCCTGGGCAATCATCAACCGCCGGAACCGGGTCGTCGGCCGGTCGGTCGCGATGGGCAGATCGGCCTCGATGAAAAACGGCGTGCCGTAGGCGTGCAGCAACTTGTCCACGGCGATCGAGCGGCCCGGCGTGAGCCGGACGCCTTGGCCGCCGGCGGGCTCGCCCTCGTCCCCGAGCCCGGTGATGCGGAAGAACACGAAGGACCGGTTGGTCTGCCTTGCCTCCCGCGCCTCCTCCGGGTTGGCCAGCATCCATTTGCGGATCCTGGCCATCGACATCTCCTCCCTGGGGATGATGTTGCGATCGATCAGAATTCGGCCGACCGGCGTGAACGGAAACCCGTTGTGAGCGGCGTAGTTGATCCGCAGCAGGAGCCCGTCCTCGAGCCGGATCCGGGCCGAGCCCTGGATCTGGATGAACAGCGCGTCGATAGGATCCCGGATCCAACAAATCTCGAGATGGCGGCCGTCGAGCGCGCCGTTCTCGATCTCGGCCCGGTCGAAATAAGTCGCGACGACCTGGTCGCCGACTCGGCGCCCGACGTCGCCGCGATTGGGAAATCCCTCTCCCTCTCGATGCGGCATCAGCATCACGAGATCGTCCGGACGCCGGTAGATCGGGACGGTGAATTCACGGGTCGGAAAACGCGATCCATCGACGATCGGCTCGTAATAGCCGGTCAGCAGCCCCAGCGATTCGCTCAGCCGCGCGACATGGTTCGGGCGGAAGTTGCGCTCGAAGAATTTGCGTGCTTGCTCGGCATTGAGCCGCCCCGCGGCGCTGGCACGCCGGCACACCGCGGCGAGCGCTTCGGACATCGATTTCGTCTCCGGAATGGGCTTGGCGCCTTTGAGCAGGGGACGGCAGCTCGCCAGGAAGACGGCAAAGGCCGCGGCGTGATCGTCGGAGGTCCAGCCGTCCAGCTGGCCCCAATTCAGCGGTTCCAAGGCCGAATCCGAAAGCTTCAACGGCTCCGGGTTGCTCGGCGCCATGGCGGCGCCGCAACCGGCAGCGAGAACGAACATGATGGTCAGGAGGCGCAGGCGGCCGGCGGCCGTCATCGCCACGCTCCGATCATTGACCGGCTTCGGTGGCGACCAGCTTCCAATTGGGATCACGCGAGGAGAGATCGCGCGCGAACGTCCAGACGTCGGTCACATCGGTCACCTTGTCGGGAGAGCCCTCGATCACGGCGCCGGAACGGTCGCGGGTCACGGAGATGAGCTGCGACACGAACCGGACCGTGACCTGCGCGACGCGACCGCGCAGCTCCGCGGCGGCGATGTCCGCCTTGTCGATCGAGATGAACCGGGTCTCGATCGTCTCGCCCCGCGACTCGCGCTCGCGAATCGCCGCTTCGAAGCCTTCGTAGACTTCGCGCGACAACAAGCCCTTGAGCGTGCGGCGGTCGCCCTGGGCGAAGGCCGTCACGATCATCTCGTAGGCGGCTCGCGCCCCGGCGAGGAAGTGCTGGGCATCGAAGCTGGAATCCACGGCGATGATGGCATCGAGGCCGGCGGCCGCCGGCGAGCCCGGTTCCGCGATGCCCTTCCAACGCTCCGCGCCATCGCCTGCCGGTGTCGCGGCAGGCGCAGGCTGCGCCGCGCGGCCCGGCAGGGTGACGACTTTTTCACTCGGCGAGGTTCGCACCGCGTCGCGGGCCGAATAGGGATCATAGGGCGGCCGTTCGCGGCCGGTACGCTGCCCGAGCACGCTGCGCAGCCGCAGAAAAATGAACACCGCGAGCGCCAGGAAGATGATGGTATAGATGTCGAACACGTCGTTGGCTTTGCTCTCGGCGGCAGTGCCCGGATCGGCGGGCGCCCGCGGCTTGGTCGCAGATTTGGACGCGAATTCCGTCGATATTATGTAAGCGCACGGCTGCGCCGTGCCAGGGCCCGCACCGGCACTTCTTCGGCCGGCGGCGTTGCGGGGCCAGTCGAGCTTAGACGATCCCGCCGTCCGCGCCAACCTTGGCCCAAGAGAATCGCATCGATGTTCCACGTCCGTTGGGTCCTCGCCGGCCTTCTGGTCCTCCCGATCGCAGAATTGGCGGTATTTCTGGCCATTGCGTCCGAGATCGGGGTGCTAGCGGCTCTGAGCGTCATGCTGGCGACTTCACTCGCGGCCGTGATCCGTGGCGCCGGGCGCGCCGCGCGATCCCGGCTGCGCGCCTGCGTGGACGCAAGCACGCTCGATGCGGGGATTCCCGGGCTTTTCACCCTGCTCGCCGGAATTCTGCTGCTCGTTCCCGGGTTTTTGACCGACGTCGCCGGTGCTCTGCTGCTCGTCCCAGCCCTGCAGCGGCGCATTCTCGCGACACTGTTGCGCAGTTTCGGGGAGGCGCGCAGCAAGACGGCCGCGGTCGTCGAGCTCGATCCGGACGAATGGCGGCGGGTCGCCGAGGAGGAGACCGGCCAAGACCCGAAGCGGGTGACCCTTGCCCATTCTTGTCCCCCCGCACCGCCTGTGTTAGCCACACCGCCCGAGAGCGGGAGCTCGACGTCTCGCGTCAAGGAGGAACAATGACCATCACCGGCAACGGCGGGCCACGCGAGCAGCCGCAGCTCAACGTTATCGCGCAATACACCAAGGATTTTTCCTTCGAGAACCCCAACGCGCCGAAATCGCTTACACCGGGGCAGCAGCAGCCCTCGATCAATATCCAGATCAATGTGAATGCCACGCCGCTGGCCGAGACCGATGTCGAAGTCGAGCTCAAGCTCGACGGCAAAGCGGAGGCGGACGGCCAGGTGCTGTTCGCCTTCGAGCTGGTCTACGCCGGTGTTTTCCGGATCCACAACGTTCCGCAGGAGAACGTGCATCCGCTCGTGATGATCGAATGCCCGCGACTGCTGTTCCCGTTCGCGCGCGAGATCATTGCGGCGGCGGTGCGTAATGGCGGATATCCGCCGCTGATGATCGATCCCGTGGATTTCGTCGGGCTTTACCGGCAGAAGATGGGCGATATTCAGCCGCCGCAGCCGCAAGCTTTCGCCTAAGCCGTCCCGCGGACGCGTCTCCCCGCCCGGCGCAGCGTGAAAACGGGCGCGCGGCTGAAACGCGACCGCTCTGCGCCGCGTCCGGGCCACTTCACATACGTATGGGGACATACGTATGGAGTTCAGCCGGCAGCGGCTTTGAGCTCCGCTCCGGAGCCGACGTAATCGCGCCAGATCGCGTTCGCGCCCAGCGAGGCCACGAAGGCAACATGCGCCTCGCGCTCCTCTACGCTGATGCGCGCCAGCAGCGGGACGGGGCGAATGCGGATCGCGCCGACCCGCAGGTCCGCCGCTCCGATTGCTCTCGCCTCCTCGAGCCCGAGCTCGGCCTGGCGCGCACCGATCAGCTCGATATAGACCTCGGCAAGAATCTCGGCGTCGAGCAGCGCCCCGTGCTTGGTGCGTCGGGAGTTGTCGATACCGTAGCGCAAGCAAAGATCATCGAGCCGATTGGGCCCCGCCGGATGCTTGCGCCTCGCGAGCAGCAGGGTGTCGATCATCCGTTCGCTGCCGATCACCGGCTTGGCGGCGCGCTCGAGTTCGGCATTGAGGAAGCCGAGATCGAACGCGGCGTTGTGCGCCACCAGCGGCGCTTCGCCGATGAAGGCGAGGAACTCGTCGGCGACTTCGGCGAACAGCGGCTTGTCCTTCAGGAACTCGGCGGAGAGGCCGTGAATCTCGAACGCGGAAGCCGCCATCTCGCGCTGAGGATTGATGTAGCAGTGGAAGCTCTGGCCGGTGGGAATCTTGTTGTAGAGCTCGACGCAGCCGATCTCGACGAGCCGGTCGCCCTGGTAGGGATCGAGCCCCGTCGTCTCGGTGTCCAGCACGATTTCCCGCATGGAGCCACGCTCCCGGGCAAAGCCGCCCGATCAGACGATCCGGCCCGGCAAGCCCGCGATGGCGCGCAAGATGCCACGAACCTGGGCACGGGCGGAATCGAGTCCCCCGGAGCTATCCACCACGAAATGCGCCCGCCGGCGTTTTTCCACATCGGGGATCTGCTTCGCAAGAATGGCCTCGAGCTTCGACTCCGTCATGCCTGGGCGGCCCAGCACACGCGTGCGCTGGGCTTCCGGCCCCGCCGACACCACTACGACGGCATCGACGCGTTCCTGTGCGCCGGTCTCGAACAGAAGCGGGATATCGAGCACGACCACGGGCTCTCCGCGCGCGGCGTTCTCGGCCAGGAACTTGGCCTCCGATTCGCGCACCAGCGGATGAATGATCGCCTCGAGCCGGCGAATCGCGGCCGGATCCTCGAGCGCACGCTCGGCGAGCTTCGCCCGGTCGACCTTGCCGCATGCCGTGGTGCCCGGGAACGCCGCCTCGATAGCGATGGCCGCTTCGCCCTCGTAGAGCCGATGCACCGCGCCATCGGCATCGTGGATCGGTACGCCGGCCTCGGCAAAGAACCGTGCCGCCGTCGATTTGCCCATTCCGATCGAGCCGGTGAGGCCGAGCACGAACATCATGCACCTGTATTTGCGGCGGTTTTGGCTCGGATGTCGGCCTCCAGCAGGGCACGCAATTCCGGCGTGACCCGCGGAGTTGAGCCGAACCATCGCACAAAACCCAGGACCGCCTGGTGCATCAGCAGGCCGAGCCCGTCGGCGACGCGATGGCCGCGCAGCTCGGCCGCGCGCAGCAGCGCGGTCTTGAGCGGAACGTAATTGATATCGCAGACGACCGCCTCGGGATGCAGCGGCGCCAGATCGATATCCAAGCTCGGCTGCCCGATCGCTCCGAGCGCGCTGGCGTTGGCGAGCAGGCGGACTTGCGGCAACAGCCGCGCAAGCTCCGACGGCGCGTGGGTGGTTACCTTCCGGCCGAAACGGCTCACGAGCGCATGCGCTTTTTCCGGCGTGCGATTCACCACCGCGACCTCCAGGCGGCGGTCCAACAGCGCGTAGACGATCGCGCGCGCCGCGCCGCCGGCACCGATCACGACCGCCGGCCCATGCTCGTCCCAACCGGGTGCGGACTCGTCGAGATTGGCCAAAAACCCGACGAAATCGGTATTGCCGCCGACGAGCCGATCGCCTTCGTACCAAACCGTGTTGACCGCCCCGATCGCCTCGGCCGCCTCCTCGCGATGATCGACCAGCCGAAATGCCGCATCCTTGTGCGGCGTGGTGAGGAAAAATTCCGGAAACGCCTCGGGCGAAACGTCCATGAGCTCGTAGGCGCCGCGGAGACCCAAGCTCCGCAGCCAATGATTGTGAATCATCGGAGAGCGCGAATAGGCCACGCGATGGCCCATGACGCAGGCCTTCGGGATCGAAGGCTCGGCTGGTTCGGTCATGCCGCGAGCCAGCCTTCGCGGCGAAAAAAAGCAAGGAGCGCAAGCAGCGGCAGGCCGAGAATGGCGAAATGATCCCCTTCGATGCATTCGAACAGCTGAATTCCGGGCCCCTCCACCTGGTAGCCGCCGACGCTGGCGGTCACTGCCGGGCCGGCGAGGTCGAGATAGGATTCCAGGAAGGGCGCCGAGAACGCGCGCATCGTCAAACGAGCGCGATCGACCGCTTCGAACAAGACGGAATCATCGCGCACCAACATCGCCGCGCAGTGGAGCTCATGGGTGCGTCCGGAAAGCGCGAGCAACTGCTCGCGCGCGCCGGCGCGGTCCCGCGGTTTGGCGAACCGCCGGCCTTGCAGCGCGAGAATCTGGTCGGCGCCCAGAACCACGCGACCGGGCAGCTTGGCGGCCACTTTCCGGGCCTTCTCGCGAGCCAGCAGAGCCGCAACCGCATTCGGCTCGGCATTGCCGGCTTGCGCTTCGATTGCGCGCTCGTCGAGCTCGGCCGCGAGCGGCTCGACCGGAATGCGGGCGGCTTCCAGCATCGCGCGCCTGACCGTGCTGCCCGAAGCAAGCACGAGCGGGGAGCCGTGAAGCCACAGGCCCATGTTTCAGGACACGGACTGACGCCGGCGCTCGGCAAGAAGCGCCAGCACGGCAGCGGCGGTTTCCTCGATCGAGCGGCGGGTGACGTCGATGAGAGGCCAGTTGTGCTTGGCGCAAAGTCGGCGCGAGAACGCCACTTCCTCGGCAACGGCGTCGCGATCGACATAGAGATGGTCATCCCGATGGGCCTTGAGGCCGAGCAGCCGATTCTGCCGGATTTGCACGATGCGCTCGGGACTGGCAAACAGGCCGATCACCAAGGGACTCTGCAATGCCTCGAGCGAGGAGGACACCGGCACGCCGGGCACGAGCGGTACGTTGGCGGTCTTCACGCCGCGATTGGCCAGATAGATCGAGGTCGGCGTCTTGGACGTGCGGGATACTCCCACCAGAACCACCTCGGCATGTTCCAGGTCCTCGGTGTGCTGACCATCGTCGTGGAGCATGGTGAAATTCAGCGCATCGATGCGCTTGAAATATTCGGCATTGAGCGTGTGCTGGGCGCCGATGCGGGCCGTCGTTTCCGCTCCGAGGTAGGATTGAAACAGGCTCAGGACCGGACCGAGGATATTGAGATACGGCACGCCGAATTCCCGGCATTTCGTCTCCAGCCGCTCCAAAAGCTCGCGATCGAGCAAGGTGTAGAGCACAATCCCAGGCGCGGCTTCCACCTCGTTCAGCACTCGGTCGAGCTGTCTCTGGCTGCGGACCAGCGGGTAAAT
>VAZU01000134.1 GCA_005884745.1 Alphaproteobacteria bacterium | reverse complement strand
CGGGCACCGGCCGGCCGGAGCACATGCAGGAGAACGCCGCCGCCGGGTTCGGAACGCTGCCCGATGCAGCATTCCGCGCAAAGATGGCGACGTCGCTGCGCTTGTAGGATTTGCCTCGCGGCTCGCCGGCCGGTCGCATGTTACTCAGCTTCCGCCAATTGCGTCTCCGCGGCCGCCATCGCGTCCTGCTCGCGGCCGAGCCAGAGCGCATTCGCGAGCCAGATCGCCGACACGATCACGGCGGCAAGCCCGATCTGGTTGGGGTCCAGGCCGATCCCGGACAACCATGTGAACGACCAGGCCCCGACCTGATCGCCGGCGCGATAGACCACGGTGTCGATGAAGCTCTTGGCCTTGTAGCGGTCCTCGCGCGGAACCACGGTGTAGAGCACTTCGCGCGTCGGCCGCGCAATCGCGTAATCGCTGGAGCGCCGGAGCACCTGAAACGTCACCAGCGACGCGATGCTCGGCAGCAGCGCCAAAACGCCGAAGCCGACGATGGTGAGCGCCGGAAGAAACGCCAGCGTCGGTCCGACGCCGAGCAAGCGCACGATGCGGCCGGTCAGGAACAGCTGCACCAGCAGGGTGAGCACGTTGACCGCGAGATCGATGCTCGCGAAGAACGCGGTCTGCGCCCCGCGATCGGGAAAGCCGCGGCTTGCGATGCCGGCCTGCTGGAAATAGAGAAACGTCGAGGTGATCGCGAACAACAACAGGAACGCGCTGACGTTCATGAGGTAGCTCGACTTGAACGGATGGGTGATGCCCGCGAGAACGTTGCCTCCGATCGGAGCTCCCGCGGCTTGCTCGGCCGGCCGGGTGTCCAGCTTTGCCGACTGGCGTGACAGGCGACGGACGCCCAGGACGGCAATCTCCAGCAGCAGCGCCGACCCGATCAGCAGATAGGCGGTGGGCACATGGCGGGCGAGCGACGCCGTCAGGGCCGAGCCGACGATGGCGCCGATGGTGGCGCCCGCGGCGATGAAGCCGAACAGCCGCTTGCCGTCCTCGGAGCTGAAGATGTCGACCATCAGCTGCCAGAACACCGAGACGATGAACAGGTTGAAGACCGAGACCCAGATGAAGAAGACGCGCCCGACCCAGACGATCTGTTGCGCATCGGCCCAGTACAGCGCGACCGCGAACAGCAGGATATTGGCGGCGAAGAACCGGTAGGTGATCGGAATGAATCGCGCGCGCGGCAAGATCTTGACGAGATACCAGAACGGGACGTTGAGGAACAGCATCGCCGCGAGCGTGCCCAGGAACAGCCATTGCAGATTGTCGACGCCGCCCGCGACGCCCATCTGATCGCGGATCGGCCGCAGGATGTAGTACGAGGACAGGATCGCGAAGATGTAGAGCCAGGACCAGCCGAGCGCCGACACCTCCGCCGGCCTGACCTCGATCACGCGGCGGAGCAGGCGATGGAGCAGGCGTTCGGCGCTGGAATCCGCGGCGCGAGAATTCGCCGAGGCCTCATTCATTGCGTCATCCCGAGCCGTTTCCGAAGCTCACTGACGGGAAACGCCTTGCCGAACAGCGGCGTTCCCGGCGCAAAGTCCATGGCGCGCGCAAGCGGCAACGCCACCGGCTCCACCCCGGCATCGCGGGCCAGCTGCGAGGCGATCTTGACCGCCTCTGGATCGTCGCCCGCCACCGGCATGCCGATTTTTTCCCCGCCGCGCGGCGCGTCGCCCTCGAAATTGCGGTAGGGGACCGGGTCGAACGCGCGCACCAGTCGGGCGCCCGCCAGATATTTCAGCGAAGTGGGACCGATGCCGTTCGCCATCGCCTCCTGGGCGATCTCGCCGTCCCGTGCCGCGATCGGGTTGCACGCGTCGATGACGATCTTGCCGGAGAGCGCTGCGGCGTGCTCGCGGCCGATCTGCGGCAGCGCGCCGTAGGGAACCGCGATCAGGACCACTTCGCCGAACGCGATGGCTTCGCGGACCGTGCCGGCCCGCGCGCGCGGCCCCAGCGCTTCGACCAGCGGCTTGAGCGCGTCGGGATGGCGGGAGGAGAACAGCACTTCGTGGCCGGCCTTCACCCAGCGCGAGCCTACCGTGCCGCCGAGCTTGCCCGATCCGACGATGCCGATCTTCATGGCTGTGCCGCCGGACCTTGCCTGTGCCAACGCCGGCGCCCGCTGCGCCGCAAAAGCAAGCAGAGCGGCCATGCCGGAAACGCGCAGAAATGCGCGACGATGCCGGTCGATGGATTGTTTGCTTGTCATTCCCGTGCCCCTCAACTTGCTCGATGCAGCGGCACTCCAAGTAGGTCACATTGTTGTGCGATGTCGAATTGACGATCGCGTGATATCGGCCGATTCGCTCCCGCCATCCTCTCCACCGATTCTCCGCCGCATGCTGCGGTGCGGGCTCCAACCAAAGCCGCGCGCGCGCGGTTTGAGCGGCTTGACTCGGAGGAGCATTTCCCGAATGAAGACGTCGGTATCAGACGGGCTGCCGCGCAACTCTCGCTGGGCTTTGTGAATTTCCGATCGGGCATTCTGCCGGCGTTGCCGAACTTCCACGGCTCTTTCCGATGCAGCCCAGGCAATTCGTGACCGTGGCTCTGTTGCTCTGGCTGCTGGGCGCCGCCTTGCGCCTCACCGTGCTGGCGGTGCCGCCGCTCATTCCCGCCATTCAAGCCGATCTGCATCTTTCGGGGACCGAAGTCGGGCTCCTGGCCGGCCTGCCGGTCATCCTGTTCGCGGTTGCGGCGCTGCCCGGATCGATGCTGATCGCCCGGTTCGGGGCCTTGCGGACGCTTCTGTTCGGGCTGTTGCTCACGGCGGCGGGCGGCGGCCTGCGCGGCTCGGCCGCAACGGCTGCGGCACTCTACGTCGCCACGATCGCGATGGCGGCCGGCATCGCCGTCATGCAGCCGGCCATGGCGGCGATCGTCCGCGAATGGCTGCCGCTTCGCATCGGATTCGGCACGGCCTTGTATACGTTCGGTTTGATCGTGGGCGAGATCGCGCCGGTCGCCCTGACGATCCCGTTGGTGCTTCCGCTGGTGCACGGCAGCTGGCGGCTGGGGCTGGCCGCCTGGTCGCTTCCCGTCCTCGCCATCGCGATCTTGACGGCGGCGCTGGCACCGCGCTCCCGCCGGCGCGGCGGCGGCGGCGGCGCGCGCGTTGTCGCCGAACAATGGTGGCCCGACTGGAGAGACCCCTCGGTCTGGCGCCTCGGGCTCATCTTCGCCAGCATCAACAGCGTCTATTTCGGCACCAACGCCTTTCTGCCCGCGCTTCTCAGCGGTGCCGGCCATTCCGATCTGATCAGCGGCGCATTGACGGCGCTCAACTTCGGCCAGCTCCCCGCCTCGGCCCTGATGGTCGTGGCGGCCCAACGCATCGAACGCCGGGTCTGGCCCTATGTCGCCGTCGGCTGTTTGATCTTGCTGGCCTTGTTCGGCGTCGTCTCGAGCGCCGGTCCATGGACGCCGTTCTGGGCCGGGGCGCTGGGCTTGTGCTTCGGCATCGCGCTTCCGCTCGGCCTGGCGCTTCCGCCGCTGCTGGTGGCGCCGCCGGACCTGGCGCGCACGTCGGCGGCCATGTTCACGATCAGCTACGCGCTGGCGATGGCGATTTCGGTCGCCGGCGGCGCGATGTGGGATTTCACCGGACACCCGGCGTTCGCGTTCCTGCCGATCGGGCTGATCGTCCTGCCGCTGGTGCTGCTCACGCCGACGATCCGCTTCCACCGCAGTTAGCCGGGGCGGGGAGTGCACAGCGCACGCGCAGGCGCAAAAAGACGGGCGGCTTGTGGCCGCCCGCCGCCCTGGCCGAGCTCACGCGCCCGGCTCACCAATGACGATGCCACCGATGCCGATGATGCCAACGCCAGCCGGGACCATATCCGTAGTAATGCCGGTAGCACGGATACCATCCCCATCCATGCCAGCCGTACCGCCAGCAGGCCGCCTTATCGACCGGATTGATGGTGTCGAACGCGCCGCGGATGCCTTCAGGGCCGCCTACGGTCATGGCGCCCGCGGGACTGGACATCGTCACGCCGGCGGTCAGCATTGCCGCCGCGGCAGTCAGGGCGAGAACACTCTTTCGCATGTGCGTCTCCTCCGATTGATTGCTGCGCGTTGCCAACTCTGTTGCGGATAATCCGGTTCCACTACGAGGCCTTGAAGACCCGAGGTTAGCGGTGCGGTCGCCGTCTGAACAAATGTTCAGGAAATTCGTCACCCGCAATCTGCTCTGCGCTTCGCCGATTGCGGCCCGGCGCCCTCTCTCGGCCGCCGCGCTTGCGACTGTATTGCCGACTTGTGCCGCCGGCCTATGGTGGAGGACGAATGGAGGAGCCCATGTCGCATTCGAGCTATCGCACGGCGTTGATCGTGGGCGCGGGGTCGGGGCTGAGCGCTTCGATCGCGCGCGCATTCGCCAAGGCGGACATGAGCGTTGCCCTGGCCGCGCGCACCGTCGCGGACCTCGCGCCGGTGGCGGCGGAAACCGGCGCCAAGCTGTTCGCCTGCGATGCGACCGACCGCGATCAGGTGACGAAACTGTTCGCCGGGGTGAGCGAATCGATCGGCGCGCCCGAGGCCGTGGTCTACAACGCGAGCTATCGCGTCCGCGGAGCGTTCACCGAGCTCGATCCGGCCGAGGTGGAAAAATCGCTTGCCGTTTCGGCGTTCGGCGGCTTCCTGGTCGCGCAGGAGGCGGCGCGCCACATGCTGCCGCGCGCGCACGGCGCGATCCTGTTCACCGGCGCCTCGGCGAGCGTCAAGGGTTACGCGCAATCCGCCCCCTTCGCCATGGGCAAGTTCGCGTTGCGCGGGCTGGCGCAGAGCATGGCCCGCGAGCTTGCGCCTCGGGGCATCCATGTCGCGCATTTCATCATCGACGGCGGCATCGGCAGCTCGCGCCGGACGCAGCCGGTCGATGCGCCGGATTCGCTGCTCGATCCCGATGCGATCGCCGCGAGCTATCTCCATGTCCTGCAGCAGCCGAGGAGCGCCTGGACCTGGGAGATGGAGCTGCGGCCCTGGGTGGAGAAATTTTAGAAACCGGCTGCGACAGGCGGAGGCGCTAGGCG
>VAZU01000004.1:16056-37626 GCA_005884745.1 Alphaproteobacteria bacterium | reverse complement strand
TGTGCCAGAACACGTCGAGCAGCTTCGGATAGCCGATCTTGCCCGGGTCGTATGTCAGCTGGACGGACTCGGCATGCCCGGTCGAGCCGGCCGACACTTGCTCGTACGTGGGGTTCGTTTTGGTGCCGCCGGTATATCCGACCGTGACCGAGACGACGCCGTCAAGCTTGTCGAACGGCGCTTCCATGCACCAGAAGCAGCCGCCGGCGAACGTCGCGGTCGCGAGCTGCGGCGGCGGGCCGCCGCCGGTCTGCGCCATGGCAGGCCCGGAGATCGCGGCCAGGGTTGCAGCGGCTGCCAGGTACAGAATTGTTGAGCGCATGGAATGTCTCCGATCGTTACTCATGCATATTGCCGGCGCGGTCATCGCTCGCCGTTCACGAGTTCGTCAGCTGGGCACACGATCTCGAAATGTCAGGATAAAGCCCGGCGCGGGGTGATCGTCAAATTTCGATCAGCGCATAGGGCCGCCCGGTCGGCTTTGCGACTGCAAAAGCCACATTGTAGACCGGTGCGCCGCCGGGCGTACGGCCCTCGTAACGGCCGCGGTGAGCATGGCCGTGAACGACGGCGCTGACCTTGAACCGGTCGATCGTCTCGGCAAGCCGCGAGCAGCCGAGAAACGGGTAGATCTCCAACGGCTCGTCCTCGATGGTGTCCTGGATCGGGGCGTAGTGCAGGACGACCAGCGCGCGTTCATTCTTGACCGCGCGCATGGCATTTTCGAGCCGCTCGCTTCGGCGACGAAGTTCTTGACTACGGCTTCGCCGAACGAGCTCAGCATGCGCCGGCCGAATCCGCCGGCGAATCCCTTCACGCCGACGAAGCCCACGTCTTCGATTTCGCAAGACTGGCCGTCGAGCAAGTGAAGGCCGCCGTCGCGCAGGATCTTCCCGACCTCTTCGGCGTGGCCAGATTCGTAATCGTGGTTGCCGAGCACGCCGACCGCCGGAATCGAGCAAGCACGGAGGTCCTCCGCCAGACCCTCGGCTTCGCGGGGATTGCCGACGTCGGTCAGATCGCCGCACAGCACCAGCACGTCGGCGGCCTTCGACATTTCCGCGAACAGCTCCCGCAGCACGCCGGTACGTTCCTGGCGGACGTGGAGATCGCCGATGGCGGCGACGGTGAGCTTCTTGCGGCTGCGTTCAGCCATCCGGCGTTTCCTCGTCGGCGTCGACGTCGGCGAAGCCCCATTGCCGGATCGCGATCTCGTAGTCGGCGCGAGAAAACATCCGGCCGCGGCAGGTCTTGATGCGCGGCACGGGCAGCGCGAGCTGGCGTTGCAGCCGCTCGATCAACTCGTGGAGCAGCCAACGTGGCACGTGGTCGCGCTCGGTCGGATAGATCCAGCGAAAATTGAGGACGTGCATCAGCAGGACTTCCCAGTGCAGATCCATGTACGCGAGCAGCCGGCGCCAATCGATGTGCTCGTGCTGCTTGAGCATGACGTGCACCACGTCCGCGCCATCGTAGCGCGTACGGGTCTGGATGAACGCCTTGGACCATACCAGCTCGGTCGGTCCGATGATGCGCACGGGAATGCCGAACACCTCGGTTTGCTTGGCATGCTCAAACCACTCGTCGCCGACCGGCATGGTGCCGTTCGCCGCGGCAAAGATCACGTCGAAGAACAATTCGCCCTTGTAGACTTTGCCGATCCAACGATCGTCTTCGATCTCGATCTGATAATCGAGGTCTTTGAAATGCGCGAGGATCCGCGGGTAATCCCCCGGCCTGCAAAAGACGTCGAGATCCTTGGTGGTACGGGTGATGCCGGTGTAGGCGCTCACCGCATAAGTGCCCGCCAGCAGGAACGGAAGACCCAGGTGAGACAACTCGCGCAGCGCCTCGCCGTAGAAGGATTCGGCCTGCGGGGACAGCGCCGTGGGCTCGGCTGCGGCGCGCATCATCGTTGCGCGTTCGGGCACGGGGTCTCGGGCATCCCGAACCAATGGCAAAGTTTCGGAAAAGTTCCCGCGGCCCGGCGCGCGGCGCCGAATGCGGGGAATATTGCTGATCGTCACGGAGCATCGGCGGCGCATACCGGCGGGGCCGCGACGCAAATTCCCGCTCGGCCACGCGGCCCAAGACCCGCTATGGGCGCGGTTTTTTCTTGCTGGCTATGGTGGGCTGCGTCAGAGCCACTGGATCGGAGGAAGGAAAGGTGTCCTCGAGCGCTCTCTCCAGCGCCGCTTCCTCTTGCCGTTTCTTGGCTCGATCGCGCGGTTTGTGCTGGTCGCGGCGTTTGGGCATCGGCTTTTTGGTTGGCATGTTCACCACCCCGAAACGATGCGCCCCGGCCGACACTCGCCCGAGTCGGCCGGGGCGATGCCGAGCGATCGGGGAGAATCGTGTTGATGCACGGAAGACCCGCCCAGCACGTCTCCAAAAGGCGCAGCTCCCGCTGTCGTTCCGGCGCCGGGTCTGGCGGGCGCCACGGCTTTTGTCGCAGCTTTGCCGCGCAACATCAATGGATCACCTCCACCACCGTCCTCGACCGCGGTTCGACGATGAGTACCTGATTGGCCACGAAGGCATATTCGTAGTCGACCGTTTTCGGCACCAGTTCGACCACCGCTTTCGGCAACGGCTCGAGCTTGATCGAATCGGGGACATGGGCCCCGACTGCCGCGCGAAAACCGATGGGAGCCGTATCCTTCTTGGCCTGCCGGTTGCTGATGCTCTGATAGATGGCTTCCCTCTGGGATTGGCTGAGCTCCAGGCTCGGAACATCGCGCGGCGCATCGGCCGCGGTCGCGGCAGGGGAATCCTTCGAGCTTTTATCCTCGCCCTGGGCATCGGCGTACCCCACCGCAATGGCGGCGGCGAGCAAGACTGCCGCAACGGAGCCGAATCGTCGAACTGATCTGCTCATCTGCGCTCCCATTGTGGTCACCCGCTGCGGCGGACGTCGCCGCCGCGAGCGGATGCCCCGTGTTATTCCGCTCGATCCCTTCGTCGCTTGCGTCCGGCGTCGGCCTTGACACTCTCCTTTAGCGCGGCGCGAAGGCCGACCGGACGATGATGCTTTTGAAGCAGGTCCCGGAACGCCTCATCAGCCAGCTCCTGGAAGCTCGCGAACCGATCCCGCGCGAGCACATCGAGCGCAGCCCAGGTCTCCTCGTCGAATTCCACGAGCTTGCGCCGCCCTTTCTCCTGCTTCGCAGTCGGTGTCGAAGGCATGGAGAGCTCCCGCCGGAGCGAGGCGCGTCCGATCCGCTCAGCTCGCCGCCATGACGTTGACCTTGCTCTCGGCCATGTCGGTCAGCTTCTTGTCGGTCGCCTTCTCTTCCTGCAGGGTCTGCTCGAGGATCTTGGCGCAGTCATTGCGCCCGAGCTGCTTGGCCCAGGCGATCAAGGCGCCATAACGCGTGATCTCATAGTGCTCGACGGCTTGCGCCGCGGCGATCATGGCCGCGTCGAGAACGTTCTTGTCGTCGACATCGCCGATGACGTCATCCGCCTCCTCCAGGATGCCGTCGATCGCCGGACAATCCACCGATTTCACCGACTGCCCTTCGAGCTGGAATACCTGCTCGAGCCGCTTCACGTGGTTCTTGGTCTCGTTCAGGTGCGCCTGGAAGCCCTGCTTGAGCTTGGGGTTTGCCGCCTTCTCGACCATGTCCGGCAGCGATTTCAGGATCTGGTTCTCGGCGTAATAGATATCCCGCAACGTGTGCACGAACAGATCATCCATCGATTTGATGTCCCTCGAGAACAGGCCCATGATCTTCCTCTTCCTGGGTTCGGCGAGGTCGCCCTCGCGACGGTTTGCGACGGTCCCGGAGGGAAAACCGGCGAGCGCCGAATGGGTTCCTGGCCATTTCAAGGGCCGTCACCGCCCCGGAACGCAAGTTCCGCTTCGCGACGCAATTGGTCTTCACGGTCCAAGTATCGCGGCGAGAAGTGAAACGGGGTGATGCGGACCACCTCGGCGGCGGGGGCGATCGCGCCGGCTGGCGCGGCCGTGAGATGCCGGCGTTCGGCGGCAAGCGCGGCGTCCGCCTCGAGAAATGCGGTCTCGATGAAGAGCTGGTCGGCACGGCGCGCGAGCGCCGTGATCCGCTCGACATTGGCCGGATGGTAAGCCGCATCGACCACGTATGTGATCCTCTGGCCGGCAGCCAGGTGCAGCGCCTCGGCCTTCAGCAAGCCGAGCGGAACCAGTCGATCCGGCGCGACGAAGATCTGGGTGCCGTCGTCGCCTCCGCGCCGTACCACGCGCTTGGCCTCGTTGAGCCACGGCCCGACCGGAAGCCCGAGGGCGTCGAGCCCTGCTTTATTCACGTTGATCCGCAGCTTTTCCTGAAACGCAAAGGCCAGGCAGGGGATGCCGTGATCGAGCACGCTTGCGTGGATCCGGAACGCCTCGTCGTCGAGCACGGTGCCTGCGGGCAGTTCCGGGGGCGCAAACGGGCGCGGTTCAAACGCCTCGCGAGCGCAGAAGCGGCACGCTTGGGTCAATCGATCGGCGACGAACTCCATCGCACTGATCGAGAACTCGACCGCGTCCTGGCCCAACAGGTTCCAGCTATAGGCTGCGAGTTTGTGGCGCACGCGCTCGATGAAGCCGTCGGGACCGACGAGGTGAAGCGGTGCCGACCTCCGCAACGTGAACCGAAGCAGGCGGTCAAATCCCGCGAAATGATCCATATGGGTGTGGGACACGAAAACGTGGCTGATCCGGAAGATTTCACGGGACGAAAGCCCATGGATATCGCCGAGGTCGAACAGGATTGCTCGACGCCCGAAGCGAAAATCGATCAGGAGCCCCGGATCGGAGAAGACGTCATTGATGAGCCGCGGTTGGACGAACCACGTCACGGGCGTTCCCTTTTTGGGCGCGTGGTGGATTTATGCGGCCGGCGCAAGACGCGCTCTTGGTCCGGTAAGGCATTTTGGTGCAACGACTGAAGGCCGATGAGGTCGCCTCGCTGCGGTGCAGCATGGCCCGAGAGGCTGAGAGAATTTTTGGAAGGCCGGAACCTTAGGACCGGCATCGTGTTTTGCGGGCGTACGGGGTCTCCAGGTTCGAAAGAGCTTCATGGCACGCAGGCCAGGCCGCCCGCCACGCGCGCGCGCTCACCGTGATCCGCGGGATCGCATGTCCGAGCTCGAAGAATTGCTGTCTCCCGAGGCGGTGTTTTCGGATCCGTTCGAGGTCGTCGCTCACCCCGGCATGGGCATCGCGGAAAAACGCGCAATTCTGGCCCGTTGGCTTGCGCGCATTTGCGCCGATGAGGCGGCATTCGGACTGAAGTGGATGCCGTCGGCGAGCTGCGAGCCGGTGGAGTTCGATGCCGTGATGGATGCGCTGCGGACGATTGAACGGGGTCCTGCGCGAGCAGCGAGAGGCGGAAGCGAGGGAGCGACCGTCCGTCTGCAGCGCAAGGTGCCAAAGTCCGTCGGCACGCTGCATTGATGGCGGATCGGCGCGAGCACGTCCGAACCGGCAGTGTGCACCGCCGACCGGTTCCCGCCGCCCGATCGCCTACAGCCAGCGCCGGCCGCCCACGTCGCGGATGGTGTTGGTGCTCACAAGCCGGTGCCATATGAACAGCACCACCAGCGCGCCGACGATCGCGCCGATGATACCCGCGCCCTGATCCACTCGATACCAGCCGATGGCCTGGCCGAGATAGGTCGCCACGAATGCGCCCAAGATGCCGAGCACCGTCGTCAGGATGAAACCGTTAGGATTGTTGGGCCCCGGCGCCAAGATCCGCGCAATGATGCCCGCGATGAATCCAATCAGGATGATCCAGAGGATGTGCACCGGATATCTCCGTTCTGCCGCCGAAACCGGGAGGCGGACGAAAGTCTAGCGTCTCCGCCAACGTTTGCCTATCCGGCTTCGTTCACTCGATGCCATTCCGGCGGCGAGAGGTTGGTCGCGCAGGGAAAGACTGACCCGCGTGACGATCGCATCCCAAGCCTCGGCCTCGCGCTGCGGATATTGCAGAAAAATGCAGCGCATGTCGCCGCGCCGCCCACGCGGGAAATTGCAGCGGCTGTAAAATATCTCGGCGTCCCGCATGCCGGAGATCGCAAAGAAATGCCGCGTCACTCTGGTATATTCGAGCGCGCCCGGAGCGAGCAGAAGATGCCGCTCGAGATAGGATCGAGGGCTGCGCCGCTCCTCGTTGGGCAGCGTGTAGATGATGAGCCGCGCACGGCCGTCCTGGGTTCGGAACTCCTGACCGGAACCGCGTTCCGGAGCGCCGGCCTGAACGGAAAATACCGCGGCCGGATATTCGACCGCGGTGCCGCGATCCGGATCCACGTAGGTTCGCCAGTCCGGGTCGCGGTCGAACCCGGCGACGCGGTCGGGGGTGTCGGCACCCGCCGCCGTGACCAGCGTGGCAGCTCCCAGAGCCAGCGCGCAGATGAAAGCACGCACCCGGGCCATCGCGATGCTTCCCTCGCCGGATGACGGTCGACGGTCGACCTCCTCAACCCATTTCGATCACCGAGGTTCCCGACCTGAAGCGCAGTGCCTCCGTTGCAACAATGCGATTGAGAGCCAGGGCAAGGAGGGAGTGCAGCCCGTTACGACCGAGCTCGCGGTCCGGCAATATTGCAACGATCTTGGCCTAACCCGCCTTGCGTGCCCGTCCCGACGATTTCCGGGTCCGCGCGCTGGAACGCCGCCGTTCGCCGGCCGCCGTCCGGCTTCGTGCCGGCGAGCCGCCGCCCTCCGCTTGCACGCTCTTTCGCAGTGCGTCCATCAGATTGACGACGTTGCTCGGCTGCGGTGCCTCGCGGATGGGCTCGATCCGTTTGCCTTCCTGCTTGCGCCGCAGCAACTCGATGAGCGCCGTCTCGTAACGATCATCGAATTTGGCGGGGTCGAAATGGCTCGACTTCGTCTGGACGATATGGGCGGCAAGCTCGCGCATCTCCGCCGGCAGCTTGACCTCGGGAATATCCTCGAAATACGGCTTCTCGCCGCGCACTTCGTAGGGGTAGCGCAATGTCACGCCGAGCAGCCCGCGCTCGAACGGCTCCAGCATGATCACGCGCTCGCGACGCGACAATACGACCCGACCCAGCGCAACCATGTTCATGTCGCGGATTGCATCGCGGATCACGGCAAACGGCTCCTGCCCGACCTTGTCGGTGGGAGCCAGATAGTACGGGTTGACCAGGTAGCGCTCGTCGACCTCGGCTTTCGGCACGAAGGTGTCGATGTCGATGGTGTGGGTGCTCTCGATTTGGATCTTATCGAGTTCCTCGTCTTCGACCTCGAGGTATTGTCCCTTCCCGATCTCGTAGCCGCGGCCGGTATCTTCCTTGGCGACCGGCTCGCCGGTCTCCGGGTCGATCATCTGCTGCTTGAGACGATTGCCCGTGTTCTTGTTGACGCGATGAAACGCAACGCGCTCGGAAGCCGACGAAGCCGGATAAAGCGCGATCGGGCAAGAGACCAACGAGAGCTTGAGATAACCCTTCCAATACGCTCGCGGCGCCATGGAGAACTCCTAGCGGCTTACGCCCGGGTCACCCCCGGCATTGCAAACATGCAGGCCCCGGCCGTCGGAAACCGGGGTCATCGGACCTGTGCAAAAGATCCATGGTGTCCGGTATTCCGTCAATGTTGAGCTGCTCCACAGGGTTCCGGCAAGTCGGTACCGGAAGTGTCGCCGCCGGCGGTCGGTGACCCGCTCTCGGTATCTATAGGGCATTTCCCGCGGCCGCGGTAGGTCCGGCTGCCGAAGCGGCCCGATTGGTTAATGCCGTCGAGGTCGCACGCGGTGTCGCGATTGCGGCGAGGTGCATCGCGCGCCACACTTCCATGCTCCGGAAGTGCCGAGGAGCCCGATCGAACCGTGAATAGCTGCTTATGGAGAGCTGAACATCGGCTGGAATGGACTCGTAACAGCACCCGAGTAGGCCGGACGGCGGGCAACGCGGCGAACGCGCTTGCGAACCACATGGCGCTTGATCGCAGGATGCCGCTTGGTCTGCGGCGGCGATGCCACCGCGCTGTCGCTAGCCGGCGCCGCCACCGCGGCGTGATCGACCCTGCCGGTGGACTCGTCGGCCGCCGCGGCGGGGGCGAGTGCGCGGGACGCGGCAGGCGGCGCGTCCGGCGGTGCGGATTGCGCTGCCGGTCGCGTCGGGCCTGGCTCGTTGTCTCCGGCGATCACGCCCGGCTCCCCATGCCCGGCCGGCGGTTGGCTCCGTATGCTTCCGGTTTCGAGGCCGATATCGGTTTCCGCGGGGTCCGATCTCGCCACCACGGGGGGCGCAATCGGGGCGGGGGCGAGGCGATCGGCGCCGTCGTTCGGCTGCCGCTGCCAGGCGCCCGGGGCGAAAGCAACCGCGGCGGAAGCCCGCTCGACGGAGCTACCGTAACTGTGAGCGATCCGCAGCGCGGCAAACAATCCGAACGCAGCGAGGATGAGCCCAAATGCGACCGCGGCAGCCGCGATCAAGACCACAACGGCCGAAATCCAGTGAGACAATTTCGCCGGGGCAGCCCGGAAGCGGACGTCAACGGTTGGCGCGCCGCCGAGCAGCCGGACATTGATCACCCAAGCGCCTCCCCTGCTGATGGTCGACGGGCGCGATCGGCGCCAATCCGCTGAGCCGATCGCAAGCCCGAGCACCGGTGCGAATCACCAAATGATTCAGGATGGCAGGAGGCGGGTCGAAATCAAGCAGCGATGCGACCGAACCGGCGGGTGACCAGCGAGGCAGCCGCGGAACTTCCACGTCATTGCGGCGTTGATTGGCGTTCACAATCCGGAGTGAGACCATGGCCGCAACGAAACGTTCACGTCGCAAGCGTGCTTCCTCCGTCGGCAAGACGGTCGAAAACAGCGTGCTCGAGCTGAAGGGATCGCTGGAGACGCTTCGCCGAATGCTCGAAGCCTATTTGCCGTCGCGGACGCGTCGCCGCTCGTCCAGGACGACAACACGCCGCAACGTGGCCCGGCAATCCAAACGGACGAGCACGCGCCGCAGCAAGCGTGCGAAGCGCGTGGCCTGATCGGCACCCGTTCGCGGGATGCCGGCGGGCGCGGTATCAAGACCTGCAGCTTGCGACGACGAGGAGCCCACGGGCGAGCTCATCGATGCCGAAGGCCCTAGGCTGAGGAGCTGACATGACGATCCTGGAGCCGGTACCCGGGAGGTCGGTCCCATGCGAAGCTTGCCCGTTCCGAACCAATCCGACGTTCAGGGACTTTTCGCCGCCCGAGCTGGAATTCATTTCCGCGTTCAAATCCGGCGAGCTCAACGCCGAAGTGGGGACGACGTTATTCCTGGAAGACACCAACAGTCCGCACCTTTACACGGTGTTGGCGGGTTGGGCGTTCCGCTACAAGATGCTCCCGGACGGCCGCCGGCAGATTCTGAATTTCGCGCTGCCGGGGGATTTCCTCGGCCTGCAGACGTCGGTGTTCGACAAGATGGGACATTCGGCGGAAGCCCTGACCGACATGGTGTTGTGCATTTTTCCGCGCGAGAAACTGTGGGAGTTGTTCAGCGGCCATCCGAGCCTGAGCTTCGATGTGACCTGGCTTGCCGCGCGCGAGGAGCGGGTGCTCGATGAGAATCTGCTGAGCGTCGGCCGGCGCAGCGCGCTGGAACGCATGGCCTATGTGCTGCTACATCTGTTTCGCCGCGCCGAAGATCTGGGATTGACCAAGGGCGATCGCATCGAGTTCCCGTTCTTTCAGCAACATCTGGCGGACATGTTGGGAATGTCGCTCGTGCACGCGAACAACACCTTGCGGCGGCTGACGTCGCAAAAAGTCGTGCATTGGAAACAGAAGGTGTTCCGGCTGCTCGATCGCGACCGGCTGGCGGAGATCGCGGGCTACGAGTTCGCCGAGCGGCAGCCGCGTCCTTTCATCTGAGCGGCCCGGCGCAGCGCGCGCCGCCTCAAAGGTCGGCCCTGTTCAGGGCCCTGCATCGGCTGCACTCGAACAGGACGTTGTGCACCTGACCGGCATTGGCCCTCAACAACACCGTTCCGCACGAGCCGCAGGCATAATCGTTTTCGGTGCCGAGTTCGACCACGGGCGGGGCCTTGACCACGTGAGCGTCTGCGGCGCGCCCCGGCATAACGGTCAACGGAATCGTCGGTTTGGCCATCCTCTTCCCCCATGGGGCCGACCGCGAGGGTAGTACGATGATATGGGTATCCCGAATAAAGTATTTTAAACTTCCCGCAGTCCCCGCTATAAAATTCCGCGCAAGAGCCGCCACCTCGCTCCGGCGCCAGCAGCGTTGAACGCTCATGCGAACGTCGAGAACCCTCGCCTCTGCACCAGCCTACCATGGTGCGGGGAACCGTTTGCCCCCGAGGGACATTCGCGGATAAAGCTGCACATTCCTCACGGGCCGACACCTTGCCTCAAGTCATGTCTCCAACCGCAGGTTCACGGGCTCGGGATGCAAGCCGCCGCCGTATCCTGATCGTGGAAGACGATTATCTGGTCGCGCTTCAATTCGAGAACGCGCTGACCGAAGCGGGCTACGATGTCGTCGACATCGCTTCGACAGCAGAGGAAGCGGTTCAGCTCATCCCCGATCATAAGCCGGAACTGGTCCTGATGGATGTCCGGCTCGCCGGCCCGCGCGACGGGATTGAGGCAGCTGCGGAGATTCTCGAGCGGTTCGGCATTCGCAGCATTTTCGTCTCCGCCTTCTCCGATCCCACGACGCGCGCCCGTGCGGATCGCGCCAACCCGATCGCCTGGCTGGCGAAGCCGGTAGCCGATCGAAGATTGGTGACCACGGTGAGCACAGCGCTGCGCGACATCCCGGGCGGCTCGGATGTAGGCTGAAAGCGGCCGAGGTCTCGTACCCGCCGCAGGCAGCCAGCGGGGTTCATCAACAAGCCACGGGCCCGACCTCAGCGCGGCGACCGCGGGCCGCCTTGCGGGGACCTCGATCCTCCCGCGGCAAGCTCCAAGCCGAGCGCAAGCATGATCGCCGCAACTCCGATGCCGAACAGCAGCGGATAATTGTCGGTTCGGCCGAACAGGTAGGAATAGCCATAGGCGGCCACGGCCTGGGCGAGCGCCCATGCGGTGGTCGCGTGTCCCCACGCGCGGCCTTGGGCGGGGCCGCCCGGCGACAACTCATGGATTCTCCCGAGCACGAGCGTGCTGATGCCCGGCACGAATGCGCCCGCGACAGCGCTCGAAACCAGGATCCAGCCCGACGCAGACGTGACCACCGGCAGCGCAACCGCCGCAGCCTGGGCGCAGAAAGCCAACCGCAAAGCCGCGCGAAATCCAATCCGATCCGCCAGCTGCCCGGCCAACACCGGGCCGAACACCGCGGCTACTCCGAATACGACCCAATCGGAGGCGCCGGCTTCGAGACCTTGACCGAGGCCGCGAGCAACATAATCGACCAGGAACAGCATGTGCGGGACGAGTCCGACCGCGTTGAGCCCGTACTCGGCAAGCAGCGCCGACACCGGTAGGCCAAGACCTGCTCGCGCCGGAGGCATCACGTCGATCCGCCTCTCGTCCCGCGGCCAGCCGTTCCAAGCGAGGAGCGTCAGCAACAGGGACACCGCGGCGAGACCGACCCAAGCCCGCTCCAGCCCGCCCCACTCGATCAGTTGCGGCACGATGATGCCGGACGCGGCGATCCCCAGTCCCACGCCCGTGAACATCATGCCGCCGACGAGGCCGCGGCGCCGGGGCGGCGTGGTCGAGAGCACGATCGGCGCTCCGACCACCATAAGCACGCCGCCGGCGTAACCCGCTGCGAAACGCCACAGGAAAAACCAGGCAAAGCCGAGGTCACGCTCCGCGCAGGCCAGCAGGCTTACGGCCGTCAGAACCATCATCCCGCGGAGAAGCCGGGCAGGCCGGATGTAACGAGTTGCGGCGTGGCCCAGGACCGCCCCGGCCAGATATCCCGCGAGATTGGCGGCGCCGAGATAAGCGGCGGCGCTGGGCGAGAACCAATGGTCCGATATCAGCGCCGGCAACAGCGGCGTATAGGCGAATCGGCCCAAGCCATTGCCCACCAGCACCGCGCTGAATCCCGCCAGCGCCGCGTGCAGCACATGTCCGGAGCTCGGCAATGGGTCATCGTGGCTCATGGTCGTGGAAAATCGCTCGCCCGCGCAGATGAGCCATACGCTGGCTTCCGACCTCGCCAAATCCCGTTGCGATACAGGTCGATGTCGGAATCCCAGTCCGGCCGCTCGGGAAGCGACCGAGAGGCGCGACGCAAATGCAAATAGCCCTGATCGAGCCCATCGCAAACTCGACCAGGGCTATTACCGGGTTGCGTCAGGACAGAGGGGAAGGAAACTCGCCCGGCACGAGGCAACGTCGCCGCATCCGGAATGTTCCGGAACCGGCCCTGGAGGCGAGCCGGGGACCATTTCTCAAAAGGTTTCAGGGAATTGGCTGGGCCGCGGAGCGTTGCGCCGAATTGGTCCTGATCAATCAACGCAAGGGTAACGAAAAAGCCCCGCCCGAATGGGCGGGGCCGAGAAGCGCGTCGTTTCCCCGTTAGGCGGGGATTACCGCCACGATTTCCAGCGTCACCGGATCGACGATCACGATCTCATCCTCGTAATAGAAGAACCGGTAGTCGCGGTATTCCGGAACTACCTCCACCAGGAACACGGGCAAGGGGAACAGGTGGAAGTGCCGGGGGATCCGTACGCCCGGCCGAAGATCGAAGTCGACGCGGCTCACCCGGAATCGATCGAACCGATCCCGGTCACGCACGAACACGTCGTGAATGCGGGTGCGTTGCTCCGAGGAAAGTTCCACGCTTCGCCGCTCTCGCGCAAAACCGCTCCCCCGATCCGTACGGGTTGTGCCGAAACGCTCATTGCGCTCGGTGCGACCGGAGCGCTCATTGCGCTCTTCTCGGGTGGTGCCGAGACGTTCATTGCGCTCGCCACGGCCGAGGCCCTCGTTGCGCTGCGTGGTTCCGAGGCGCTCGTTTCGTTGCTCATTACCGAGTTGCCTGGTGCCCTTCTGCTCGCCAAGCGCCTTGCCGCGCTCCTCACCATAGGCGTGGCCGCGCTGTTCGCGCGTCTCGCCCGGCTGAGCAGTGCTACGGCCCTGCGTGCCTAAGCTCTCGGCGCGGCCGCCGCCGGACGGCCCTTGATGGCGTTCGCCGCCACCGCCGCCGCCAGCGCTACCGCCTGACGGTCCTTGGTGCCGTTCGGCGCCACCGCTACCACTGCCCCCGGGACCTTGCGCGGACGCGATGGTAATTCCGGTGACGAGCGCTGCCGCCGCGGTCGTCACCAGAAATGAGTTCCTCAGCGTTCTCCTCATCGAAAGTCTCCTTGCTGAATCTCCCCAGTGCTGACCCCACGATAACGCGCAAGGCAGCAGGAAGGTTCGAGCGAGCGGAATACGATGCTACCGCCGGCCAGAGCGGTCGCGATGAAGCGGACCAAACAAGCGTCGGAATCCCATCGCTCGGCAGGCGAAAAGGCCACAACTTGCCGCCTTTTCTAGCCGTTTTCAGCATCCTGCAATCGCGGCGCCGAAGATGTTCGCGATCCGTACAGAAGCTTCGCTGAAAGATCCGCGGCAAATACCTAGAGCCGCCCGAGCAGCGCCAGGATGAGGATGATGATCAGGATCAGTCCCAGAATTCCGCCAGGCCCGTAGCCCCAGCCGGCGCTGTAGGGCCAAGTCGGCAATGCGCCGATCAGCAGCAGGATCAGGATGATGATCAGGATGGTCGAGAGCATGGTGGCCTCCAGGGCAAGTCAACGCCACGATATTACCACCGGTTCCCTGCGGCCCTTGCCTTGCTACTCCATTCCGGCGCCGTGATGGAAGTGCCGGCTTCATCCATCTACCGGTGCGGACGAGCGGGATTTCGTTTCGAACAAACTTCGGGCCGAACGACGGCGGGTTACACCAAATAAAGAATTTTGATCGAGACGGAACAACAATGGAACCCGCGCGGCCTCTGCGACTCGTCGCGGGAACTCGAGGGCGGCGCCGATGTTTCCCGTTCACTCGACCAACTCGAGAGCAACAATGATGGATAAGGACCGCATCAAAGGCGCCGGCGAGCGGACAAAAGGCAAAGTGAAGGAACAGGCCGGCAAGCTCACCGGCGACAAGAAGCTCGAGACCGAGGGCAAGATCGATAAGGCCGCGGGCAAGGTTCAAAATACCGTCGGCGGTCTAAAGGATACGCTAAACGACCGGTTACGGGACGCCTGAAGACGGCCGGAAATCGCTCCGCCAAGATTTGCCCGCAAGATTCGGCTTGGCGCCTCGGCGCCAGGCCGAATTTTTTGCTGCTCAAGGTGCATGTTCGGCGCTCGGCACGACGCTCAATTGCGCTTCCGTAACCAGACCGGCCAAGCCGCCGGCGATCGACTTGCGCAGCTCGTCGTCTGGCGTATCGCACGCGCGCCATACCGCCACCTTGGGCTCGCCGCCGGGTCTTTCCCAGGTGAGATTGTACCGGATGATGAGGCCGGCGGCCTTCATCGCCTCCAGACCGTCGACAATGCCGCTATGTCTCGTCGGATCCATCGTGTCCCCGCTGCCGGTTTGTCTGCGACGTAGCGCCAAGGAAACAACCGCGGCCTCGGGGGTGAGGTTCCGTATGCGGCGCCGCAGCGCGGGCCCCCGGTGTGGCGGCGAACTCCCCACCGTGTCGCTGCCCTGTGAACCAGCTCACACCGGTTGCCGAACGCGCATGCGAATCTTCGCCTACGCCGACGGTCGGCTTTTCCTCCCTTGCTCGGCCGTCGGGCGACTGGCCCCGGCCCCACCGCGCGAGCCGGGGTTTTTTTCAAAGAACGAGCCCAGCGCTCGCGGGAGCTGCCGGCGAGGTCAGGCCAACGCCATCAAGCGCTGCAGGAATCCCCGCAGAACCGGAGCCCATTTCTCGGCATCCACGCCGCTCGCGAGATGTCCCTTGTCGCTCTCGAGCTCGAAATAGGTGGCGTCGACGCCCGCCGCTTTCAGCCGTTCCACCACACCGGGCCCGATCGCGGCCGGGAACAATCGATCCGTCGTCGACAGCACGTAGAGCACCTTGGCTTTGATCCTGGAAAGGTGCTGCTCGGCGTCGAATTGGGCCGCGACCCTGCGCAAGGTGATGAGCGAGTTGCCGTCGAATGCATCCGCCCAGCGCTCGGCAAGCATGCGGAGCGCCGATTCCCGGGCGGCGGGATCGGGATATGGCTCCATCAGCTGCTGCTCGATGCCGTAGCGCTTCAGGGTGGCAACGCGAAATTCGATCATTGCCGTGCGGATGCCGCCCTTGTCGTAATAGAAGCCGCCGTTCCAATTGGGATGCTGGCCGAGCTGCGCGATGAGATCCTGGACGGCGCGTTCGCCGCCGCTCCCCTTGGGCGCGGTGACCGCCGCGACAATCCCATCCATGAAGTCGGGAAAGGTGACCGCCCATTGGAACGCCTGGTATCCGCCGAACGACGGGCCGGCGACCGCCACCAGGTGCTCGACGCCCAAATGGTCCAGTAGAAGCCGCTGGGCACCCACGATATCCGCGAGCGTGATGGGCGGGAAATCCGGACCATAGGGTTTCCCGGTCGCGGGATCGAGGCTCGCCGGATTGGTCGAGCCGTACGAAGAGCCCAGCATGTTGGAGGACACGGCGAACAGCCGGTCGGTGTCGATCGCGCGCCCGGGCCCGACCAGCGCCTCCCACCAGCCCGGCTCGTGCTCGAACAATCCGCGCGGAGCCTTGTCGGCCGCATAGCGGCCGGCGGCATGGTGGCTGCTGGTGAAACCATGGGCGAGCAACACGGCATTGCGGCCGGTCGCGTCGAGCCTGCCGTAGGTCTCGTAGGCAATCGTCGCCTCCGGGAGCACCTTGCCGCATTCGAGCGGGAAATCCCGGATCGTGAAGGTGCGGCTCTCGACATGGTCGATGCCGCCAACGGCTGCGGCCGGTTCGGCCGAAACGGACCGGGCTGCAGAACCGGCCGCGGCGGTCGGCTTGCTCATCTGGAAATCTCCTCATCAGGTGCCATTCGCAGCACGGCTCGTCTAGAGTATCGCATAAAGTGCGCTGCGGTGGCCGCGATTGACCGTCGCCGGAGTATGATATCAGACGGCACGCACGCGAGGCGTTCGTCGGTCAGGCCCCCATTATGCTCCTGCGCAATTTCATCATCGCCTGCTGGGCCGTTTTCGCGGCGTATTGGGCTGCGACGGCGGCCTCGACCAAGCGTACGGCGCAACGTCAGAGTTGGGAGAGCCGCTACTGGTATCTGCTGCTGCTCGTCCTCGGCTTCGCGCTGCTCCTGGGCGCGGTTCCGCTCGATCCGCTCACGAGACGCATCGTACCGCCCAGTCCGGCCGTGGAAATCCTGGCGGCCGCGCTGTGCGCCGGAGGCCTCATCCTCGCGATCTGGGCGCGCCATGCGATCGGCTCGAACTGGAGCGGGATCGTCACGCTCAAGCGGGACCATGAGCTGGTGACGGGCGGGCCGTACCGCTATGTCCGCCACCCGATCTATTCGGCAATCCTGCTGATGTTCCTCGCCACTGCGCTCGCGGCCGGCCGGCTCGGCGGCTTCGTGGGATTCGTGCTTTGCTTCGCCAGCTTCTGGATCAAGCTGCGGCAGGAAGAGGCGTTGATGATGCGGCATTTCCCCGATGAATACCCGGTGTACCGGGCGCGGGTGAAGGCGTTGGTCCCGTTCGTGATCTAATGCCTCGGACTCGCACGCGCACCTCGCCGGCACACTGCCCCTCCACGGCGAAATAGCGATAGGATACGCCCTCGCCACCCTCGGGTGCGGACGGCCGTGATCATCACGGGGCAGAGAATATGGTGAGCAACAACCCGCTCGAAGCCGAGAAAGACTTGCCGCTGCGGGATGATATCCGCCTGCTCGGCCGCATTCTCGGCGATACCGTGCGCGAGCAGGAGGGTGAAACGATCTTCGACATCGTGGAGCGGATTCGCCGGACCTCCATCCGCTTCCACCGCGACGAGGACGATACGGCGCGGCGCGATCTCGAGGCGATGTTGAAGGCGCTGTCGCGCGATCGTACCACCCAGATCATTCGCGCCTTCAGCTTCTTCTCGCATCTGGCCAACATCGCCGAGGACCAGCACCACATCCGCCGCACCCGGGCGCACACGCTGGCGTTATCGGCGCCGCGCGTCGGCACCATGGCACATGCACTCGAGCGCACCCGCGAAGCCGGTATCTCCAACGCCCAGCTCCGCGGCTTCTTCGCAACTGCCCTGGTCAGCCCGGTTCTCACGGCGCATCCGACCGAAGTGCGGCGGAAAAGCGCGATCGACCGCGAGATGGAGGTGGCCCAATTACTGGCGGAGCGGGATCGCGTCGAGCTTACCCCGGAGGAGAGAGCGACAACCGACGAGGCGCTGCGCCGTGCCGTGCTCACGCTGTGGCAGACCAATATTCTGCGCCGAACCAGGCTCGCCGTCCTCGATGAGGTGGCCAACGGTCTTGCCTATTACGATTACACGTTCTTGCGCGAGCTGCCCCGACTTTACGCCGGTCTGGAAGACCAGCTCCGCTCCATCGATTCGACCTGGAATGACGCCGAACTGCCACCATTCCTGCGGATCGGAAGCTGGATCGGCGGCGATCGCGACGGGAATCCGTTCGTCACCGCCGAGGTGCTGCGTCAGACCCTGCGCGTCCAGAGCCATCGCGCGCTGAGCTTCTATCTCGACGAGCTGCACCTGCTGGGCGGCGAGCTTTCGCTCGACGCCAATCTGGTGCGAACATCGGAGGAATTGCGGCAGCTGGCAGAGCGCTCTCCCGACCGGTCGCCGCACCGCCAGGACGAGCCCTATCGCCGCGCGATCTCCGGCATCTATGCACGGCTCGCAGCCACGGCCTGGGCACTCGACCGATTCGAGGCCCCGCGCGGCGCCGTGGGCGAGGCGCCGGCTTATGAAGCCGTCGACGAATTGCAAGCCGACCTCGATATCCTGCATCGCTCGCTTACGGGCAATGGATCCGAGACGCTGGCGCGCGGCCGGCTGCGCGGCCTGCGGCGCGCCGTCGACGTCTTCGGTTTCCATCTCGCCGCCGTCGATCTGCGCCAAAACTCCGACGTGCACGAGCGCACTCTGGGCGAGCTGCTCGAGATGGCGCGCCCGGGTACCGGGTACGGAGCGCTGGCCGAGGACGCACGCATCGGCCTGCTGCTCGATGAGCTGAAGACGGCGCGGCCGCTCGCCAGTCCGTTTCTGTCGTATTCCGCCGAGGCGGCGTCCGAGCTGGCGATCCTGCGCGCCGCCGCAGAAGTGCAGCTGCAATACGGCAAGGAAGCGGTGCCCAACTACGTCATCTCCAAGACCGACGGCGTCTCGGATATTCTGGAAGTGGCGCTGCTGCTCAAGGAAGCCGGCCTGCTGCGGCCACGCGAAGGCGAGCTCGACGTCAACATCATTCCTTTGTTCGAGACCATTGCCGATCTGCGCAACTGCAGCCGGGTGATGGACGAGCTGCTCGAGCTGCCTGAATACCAACGCTTGCTGGAGCGCCGCGGCCGTACGCAGGAGGTGATGCTGGGCTACTCCGACAGCAACAAGGACGGCGGTTACCTCACATCCGGGTGGGAGCTCTACAAGGCGGAGATCGCGCTGATCGAGGTGTTCCGGCGCCGTGACGTCAGACTGCGCCTGTTCCATGGCCGCGGCGGGTCGGTGGGGCGCGGTGGCGGCCCGAGCTACCAGGCGATCCTCGCTCAGCCCGGCGGCGCCGTTCAGGGATCGATCCGCATCACGGAACAGGGCGAGGTGATCGCCAGCAAGTATTCCAACCCGGAGGTGGGAAGGCGCAATCTCGAGATTCTCGGCGCCGCCACGCTGGAAGCAACGCTGCTGCAGCCGGACCGGGCCGCACCCCGCGACGAGTTCCTCGCGGCCATGGCGGAGCTTTCCGCCCACGCCTATCGCGCCTATCGGAGCTTGGTGTACGAGACCGACGGCTTCGAGCGCTAGCCTCGCGCACGAACTCGACGCGCATCGGAGATTTGCGGGCGATTCCCTGGGTCTTCAGCTGGGCGCAGTGCCGGCTGATGCTGCCCGCCTGGTACGGTTTCGGCTGGGCGGTCAAGGCTTGGCTCGGGGCGCACCCCGAAGACGGCATGCAGGTACTGCGAGCGATGCACGCCGAGTGGCCATTCTTCGAATCCCTGCTGTCGAACATGGACATGGTGTTGGCCAAGAGCGATATCGCGATCGCATCGCGCTACGCGGAGCTGGTTGAGGACGGCAGCTTGCGCGACCGGATCTTCCCGCGGCTGCGCGCCGAGTGGCAGGATTCCGTCGAGGCCGTCCTCGCCATCATGGAGCAGGACATCCTGCTGGAGAAGAATCCCCTGCTCGCCCGCTCGATCCGCAACCGCTTTCCCTACCTCGATCCCCTCAACCATCTGCAGATCGAGCTGCTCAAGCGCCACCGCGCCGGCGATACCGACGAGCGTGTGGTGCAGGGCATCCACCTCACCATCAATGGCATCGCGGCGGGCCTGCGTAACAGCGGGTAACGCCAGCGATATCGAAACTGCCGGACACGGAGGGAATTATCCAATCACGCGCAAGCCCTAACAGGCATCGTCGAAAGGTGCGGTCGTTGGCGTTCAGCCGACGTGTCCATCGAGTGCTCGAAATGGCGCTCTTGAACCTCTTCCAGGGCGAGATCGTCACCGCCCGGATCGAGCGAACCGATGCTTACGACCTTCACGGCACCACAGTGGGATTCTGATCACGAAATGTTGCAGAGCGAGATCGAGCGCAAAAATCCGGCGGGGAATCCATGAGCTTGCGCGCGGAACTCGTGCGCCTGGGCGCGCGCTGGTTCATCAAGCGGCGCGACCGCCCCGGGGCGACCGTGGCCCAGAGGCGGCAGTGGCGCACGGCCGCCGAGCGCTTGATCCCGAACCCGCCGGCAGGCACGCAGACGATCGCGGTCGACGCAGGCGGGGCCCCAGCGATCCTCGTCGTCACTCGAGCGTCGCGACGCGATCGTCATATCCTCTATCTGCACGGGGGCGGGTTCGTGACCGGATCGTCCTCGCTGTACCGGCATCTGACCTGGCGCCTGGCTACGGCGGGGCGCGCGCGTCTGCTGTCCGTGGACTACCGGCTCGCCCCCGAGCATCCGTTTCCAGCGGCGCTCGAGGACGCGGTCGCGGCCTATCGCTGGCTGTTGGCCGACGGCGCCGATTCCCGACGGATCGCCGTCATGGGGGATTCCGCCGGCGGCAATCTCGCGTTTGCGATGCTGCTCAAAGCGCGCGACGAAGGCCTGCCGCTTCCGGCGGCGGCCGTCGGGCTCTCGCCCTGGCTCGATCTCGCGCTCGCGAGCCCGTCGTTCCGGCTCAACGCCGAGGCCGACCCGATACTCAATGCCGACGAGGCGCCGAGCCTCGTCGAATATTATCTCGCGGGCGCCGATCCGCGCATGCCGTATGCGTCTCCGCTGTACGGCGATCCGGCCGGGCTGCCCCCCACGCTGCTCCAGGTGGGGAGCGATGAGATCTTGCGCGACGATTCGGTGCGCATGGCCGAGAAGCTGCGTGCGGCCGGATGCCATGTCGAGCTCGAGGTCTGGCCGCGCATGCCGCACGTATGGCATCTGTTCGCGCCCGTGCTGCCGGAAGCGCGCCGCGCCATCGAGCGCACCGGGACTTTCCTGGACAGCAGGCTGTGAGGCCGTCCCACCAGCTCGCGACGATCTCGGCTCGCGGATGCAGCGGGCGCTGCCGCCGCGATCCGTCACGGAATCAGGATCGATGATCCAGTGGTTCTTCGGCTCTCCAGATCCTGATGGGCTTTCGCTGCGTCCTTCAGCGCGTATTTCTGGTTGATCGGGATCTTTACCGCGCCGCTGGTGACGACCGCGAACAGGTCGTTGGCGGTGGCGAGCAGATCCTCGCGCTTGGCCGTGTAGGTGACGAGCGTTGGCCGGGTGACGTAGAGCGAGCCTTTTTGCGAAAGAATGCCCAGATTGAACGCCTCGATCGGACCCGACGCATTGCCGAAGCTCACGAACAGGCGTAGCGGCCGCAGGCAATCCAGCGAGCCCGGGAAGGTCGCGTTGCCGACGCCGTCGTAGACCACGGGGCACAGCGCGCCCTTGGTGATCTCCTTGACCCGCGCGACGAAATCCTCCTCGCCGTAGAGGATCACGTGATGACAGCCGTGCGCCTTGGCGAGCTCGGCCTTCTGCTTGGAGCCGACCGTGCCGATCACATTGGCGCCGAGGTGGTTCGCCCATTGGCAGGCGATCAGCCCGATCCCTCCCGCCGCGGCGTGGATAAGCACGTTGTCGCCTTTCTGCACCTTGTAGGTCCGGCGAAGCAGATATTGGACCGTCATGCCCTTGAGCATCATGCCGGCCGCCTGCTCGTAGGTGATCTTGTCGGGAAGCTTTATGGCGCGGTCGGCCGGCAACAGGCGCTCCGCCGCGTAGCTGCCGGGCGCCACCCAGGCGACCCGGTCGCCGACCTTGAAGTCCTTGACGCCCGGCCCCACCGCGATGATCTCGCCCGCGCCTTCGTTGCCGAGCACGAAAGGCAGGGAGGACGGCGGATAGAGCCCGCTGCGGAGATAGGTGTCGATGTAGTT
>VAZU01000004.1:12216-16008 GCA_005884745.1 Alphaproteobacteria bacterium | reverse complement strand
CTTCGGGACCGCCGGGTTTGTGAACTCGGACTGCTGCGACCATGACTGGCTCCTATAGGGAATTCGGCTCTCGATCGACGGACCGAGCGCCGGCGCGATGCCACCGCACTCGACCCGTTGCGGGCCGCGATCATAGGTTCGTCCCGCCAGGACGCAAGGGATCGGGCCCGCTCGAGCCATGCGCAGGGTGCGCGGGGTTTTTGCGCGCGTCGTGCTAGCCTTAGGGGTGTCGTCATCGGGAGAATGGCCATGGACACGCCCCAGCTTCTGCAACGCTGCAGGGCGATCGGCACCAGCACCTGGTCGGATGCACTCGATCAGTGCGGCATCGCCGGCGTGGTGCGCGGGCTGGTTCAGCGCAGCGGGCACGGGCGGTTCGCGGGATTTGCCGTGACCGCGCGCGAGCGTGCCGGTGCGCTCGGCAGCTTTCCGCGCGCGGAGTTCGGGGTCGGCCAGATGATCGCGGCAATCGAGCCGGGCGACGTGCTGATGGCGGACGTGGGCGGCGCCGACATTTCCACGTTCGGCGGCCTTGCGGCGCTCGCGACCCAAAACCGCGGCGCGGCGGCCGTCGTGATCGACGGGGGATGCCGCGACGTCGAGGAGATCCGCGCGACCGGCCTATGGCTCGCGAGCCGCTCCGTCACCCCGACCACGGGCAAGACCCGGCTCAAGCTCGAGGCGCTGGGCGAGCCGGTGACGATCGGGGGCATCCCGGTGAAGCCGGGCGATGTCGTCGCGGGCGACGACACCGGAATCGTCGTCATTCCCAGAGGCGATCTGGCGCGCGTGCTCGACGCGGCCGAGCGCATGTTGAAAACCGACGCCGCGGTCGAACAAGCGCTTCATGCCGGAAAATCGTTCGCGGAAGCGGCCGCCGCGGCGAACTACATCTGAGCGCGAACGGGCAAGGACCGGAACATCCCGCCGGCGGCGGCGTTGTTTGCTCGTCATGCCGGATTGGCGTCGCGCAGTTTCACCGGAGGCTCGAATGCCGACTGCGACCGAGCCGAAGCGTTCAACCGCCGACCAGCTTCGCCACGACATCGACCGCGGCCGGACCGGAGACAAGGTGTCGTGGCCGGATCCTGCCTCGGTGCCGCTCGGCACCGACGAGGAAGCGGCGGGCACGCCGCTTGCTCCCGGCGACGTCGCCGCCGCGCGCCGGGCCGAACGGCGCGGCCTGCATCCGCCGCAGCCCGACACCGGCCTGGGGCATGCATGGATTCTGGTCGGCTTCATTCTCGCGCTGTTTGCCGGCATGCTGGCGTGGTTCATCGCGACGGCATAGCCGATCTGGCGAGCGCGACCGCGTTGACGCGGACGGGGCTTCTCATGGGCTCAGGACGCGGGCGCGACCGGACCTCGCAATAGTCCGCCGGCGAGGAAACAAACCGCGAGGGCGACCAAGGCCAGCTTGACCGGGGTCCCGGGCTCCATGTCCCGGACGACCGTCACGACGGCAAGCACCGACCAGGCGAGCATCATCACGACGTTGAAAGCGCGGAACCGCGCGACGCGCAGCGGATGCAGGAACGGGAACGGCACGAAGCTCAAGCCGCACAGCACCACCACCAGCGCAACGCCCAGCCATGGCTCGGGCCGCAGCAGGAAGAGATAAAAGGCCACGACATTCCACAGCGCGGGAAAGCCGCGGAAATAATTGTCCGGCGTCTTCATCCGACGGTCGGCGAAATACAGCGCGCTGGTGACCAGGATCAGCAACCCGGCCGGGATCGCCGCGCTATCCGGCAACAGCCCGCCGGCGACGATCGCGTAAGCCGGCACGAACACGTAGCTGAGATAATCGACCACGAGGTCGAGCGTGTCCCCCGACCAGCGCGGCAACAGCTCCCGGACCTGGAAATGGCGGGCAAGCGTGCCGTCGATTGCGTCGATGACGAGCGCCAGGCCGAGCCAGACGAACATCAGCGACCAGTTCGCCGCTATCGCCGCCAGCAGCGCCAGCAGGCACAGAGCGGCGCCGCAGGCGGTCAGCACGTGCACCGCAAACGCGCGCGCCCACGGCCCGGCCCTCGCCGGCGACGCCGCGGGTTTGGCGCCGGGATCGGCCGGAGAGTGATCCGCGGTCACGTCCATGCTATCCGGGGCAGGCGGGCATGGGCCCGAACCGGAGTAGCGGGCACGGTTTTCGACCGCTTCGTCAAGTCCCGCGCAAGACGACATGGTTGGATCACGCGATCGGCAAAATCACCCCCGGAGCGGGTCGCAGGCTTCGCGCGTCGAAATCGCGGTGATCGGCGCGGGACCTGCCGGGCTCACGACGGCAATCGCGTTGGCAGCCGCCGGAATCGAGACGGCGCTGGTGTCCAAGCGCCCTGCCCGCTCGGACAACCGCACGACCGCGCTGCTCGCCGGCTCGGTCCGGGCACTCGAGACGCTCGGGGTCTGGGCGTCGTGCCGACATCAGGCTGCCCCCCTCGAGGCTATCCGCATCATCGACGACACGCGGCGCCTGATACGGGCGCCAGAAGTGGTGTTCCATGCCGCGGAAATCGGGCTCGAAGCATTCGGGTACAACATCGAAAACCAGCATCTCGTCGCAGCGCTCGACAGCCGCGCGGCGAGCCTGCCGCAACTGAGGCGGATCGATCAGGCCGCGGCGGCGATCGAAGTGGAAGCGGACCGCATTCGGGTGCGCCTTGCCGACGAGAGCCGGCTCGAGGCGCGCCTCGTCATCGGGGCTGACGGGCGCCGGTCGCTGTGCCGCGAGGCTGCCGGAATCATCGCAGACGCATTCGATTATGATCAGGCCGCGCTGACCTTGAATGTGAGCCACACCAGGCCCCACGCCGGCACCTCCACCGAATTTCACACCGGGAGCGGCCCTTTCACCCTGGTGCCGCTGCCGGGCATGCGCTCGAGCCTTGTCTGCGTCGTCGACCCTCGCGAGGCGGAGAGGCTTGGCTCGCTGCTCGCGCCCGCGCTCGCACACGAGATCGAATGCCGCGCGCACTCGATCCTCGGAAAGGTGACGCTGGAAGCCGAGCCCTGCATGTTTCCGCTCGGGGTGGAAACTGCCCGAAAAATTTCCGGGCATCGCATCGCCCTGGTCGGCGAAGCGGCCCATGCGCTGCCGCCGATCGGCGCGCAGGGACTCAATCTGGGCCTGCGCGATGCCGCTACGATCGCCGAGCTCGCGGCGACTGCGCGACAGGGCGGCCGCGATCCCGGTTCGGTGGAAGTGCTGACGCGGTACGAGACCGCGCGCCGGGCGGACGCGACGACCCGCGCCGCTGCGGTCGATCTCCTCAACCGCAGCCTGCTCTCGGATTTCTTGCCGATCCAGGGCATCCGCGGGCTCGGGCTTTATCTCATCGACCGGGTCGGTCCGCTGCGCCGGGCACTCATGCGCGAAGGTATCGAGCCCGCACTCGCCGCGCCGCGCTTGATGCGAGGCGAGACGCTGTGAAAATCCCTTCCTGGAGGGGTGGGTCGGCCGCGTCAGCGGGCCGGGGTGGGGAGAAGTTCGTGGACGCGCAGGATTCCCCCACCCGGCCGCTCGCTTCGATCACGTCCACCCTCCCCTTCGGGGAGGGTAAAACGCCGCTCAACGGCTCATGCGCTCCGTCGATACCGGCACCCGGCCGCCGCTCTCCCACAGCGTGACCACGATCCACCCGGTCGAAGCCCCGAGGAATGCTCCGGCAATGCAATCGCTCAAGAAATGGAAGTCGGCGCCGATCAGCCCGATCACCACCATGGCGACGAACAGTGCATAAAGGATCCGGAACCGCGGATAGCAGATCCAAAGCACGGACACGACCGCCA
>VAZU01000004.1:0-12205 GCA_005884745.1 Alphaproteobacteria bacterium | reverse complement strand
GTGGAACGGATGAAAGCCGTAGGCGCCGTCGCGAATGAGGGAAGGATTGTCCCGCACCCAGGTCTCCGGCCAAGTGCGGCCGAATACCAGCTTCAACTGGTTCTTGATGGCGCTGGCCACGACCAGGCTGAGCGCGCACAGCAGCGTGACGGCTTCGAGCCGCGTCAGCGGCTTCTCCACCAGCGCCCGCAGCCCGAGCACGAGGAACGCCAGCACCGCCAGCGGCGCGAAAAACTCGGGGATGAGCGTCAGCCGGGTGAACAGCGGCTCATTGTGAAAATGGGCGTGCGCGAAATAGGCGATCGGACGGTCGAGCCATTGGTAGGAGATCGCCACCGCCAGCGCGGTGAGCGCCAAGGCGATCGCCCATCTGGTGGGACGGTTCAGACTCATGCGTATGATCCTCCCGCTCCCACGGCGCTCCGTCGAGCGTCGCCGACCCAATGTTTTTCCATGGCGACGGTCATCCCCAAAACCCCAACACCCATGCTGTCTCTCTAGCCAATCCGCCGGTGCCCTCCAATAGCCGCTAGATTGACCGGAGCGGGAAAACTGGGCATCGGAGTTGGTCCGCTTGGCCGTTCGCGGCGCCTCACCCAGATCTCGGGATCAGCCATGAAGCTTCCCCGCAATTTCTACCAGCCGCTGGCGATCGGAGCGCCAAAACCCTGGCGCGGGCCTCTGCTCCGGCTCGAGCGGATGATCCATTTCGTGCCGCTGCACGTGGAGAAGCTGCGCGCGAAAGTCCCCGAGCTCGTCGGCCAAGTCGACGTGCTGCTCGGCAATCTGGAGGACGCAATCCCGGCGAATGCCAAGGAGGCGGCCCGCCGCGGCTTCATCGCAATGGCGAAAGCGGTCGAGTTCGGCGCAACCGGTCTGTGGACGCGGATCAATGCGCTCAATTCCCCCTGGGCGCTCGACGACGTAACGGACATCGTGGCCGCGGTCGGCAACAAGCTCGACGTCATCATGCTGCCGAAAGTCGAGGGCGTCTGGGATATCCATTACCTCGACCAGCTGTTGGCGCAGCTCGAGGCTAAGCACCGGATCGAAAAACCCATCCTGATCCACGCGATCCTGGAGACCGCCCAGGGCGTGAACAACGTCGAGGCGATCGCCACGGCCTCGCCGCGCATGCACGGCATGAGCCTCGGCCCGGCAGATCTTGCGGCATCCCGCGCGATGAAGACGACGCGGGTCGGCGGCGGCCACCCGGATTACAAGGTCCTCGCCGATGCCACGCAGGGAGCCGGCGGGCGCACGCATTTCCAGCAGGATCTCTGGCACTACACGCTGGCGAAGATGGTAGACGCTTGCGCGGCGGCAGGGATCAAGGCGTTCTATGGCCCGTTCGGCGATTTCTCCGACCCCGATGCCTGCGAGGTGCAATTTCGCAATGCGTTCCTGATGGGGTGCGTCGGCGCGTGGTCGCTGCATCCCTCGCAGATCGCCATCGCCAAACGCGTGTTTTCGCCGGACCCCGCCGAGGTGGCGTTCGCCAAACGCATTCTCGACGCCATGCCCGACGGCACCGGCGCGGTCATGATCGAAGGCAAGATGCAGGACGATGCGACCTGGAAACAGGCCAAGGTGGTGGTCGATCTCGCCCGGCTGGTCGCAGCCAAGGACCCCGAGCTGGCGACGCGATACCGGCTCTAGCGGGGCGGTTGCGCCTATCGCAATTTCGACGTAAATCGGCGCTCAGTTTCCCAGTTGGAACGCCGTCCGCGCCGAGATTCGCGGCGTTTGGGCGGGCCAATTGCGCGTCACCGGATGAACCAATTCCCGTCGCCCATGCTCAAGCCGCGAGCTGCCAAATTCAAGATCGGCGAGGTGGTCCGGCATCGGCTCTACCCGTTCCGAGGCGTGATTTTCGACGTCGATCCGACCTTCAACAATACCGAGGAATGGTGGCTTTCGATCCCGGCCGAGGCCCGGCCCGACAAGGATCAGCCGTTCTATCATCTGTTCGCGGAAAATGCCGATACCGAGTACATCGCCTACGTGTCGGAGCAGAACCTGCTCCCCGACACTTCCGGCGCCCCGATCCGGCATCCCCAGGTCGCCGAAGTGTTCGAACGCGACGACACCGGCTCGTTCCGGCCGCGCAATTCGCAGCTGAATTGAAATGAGAATTGGTCGTCCCGGCCGAGGGCGCACAGCGCCCGAGAGCCGGGACCTATGACCACCGCTCCCGGTTTTCGCGCGATCCGTGTTCATGGGTCCCCGCTTTCGCGGGGACGACGCGCTCAAACAAAAAGGAGGCGCGCCAGGAGCGCGCCTCCTTCTCCCCCGTGCCGCGACTCACTTGCCGGCCGGAACTGCTCCGGGCGCGGCGGCCTGCGGCTGCTGACTCTCGAGCTTCTTGCGGGCTTCCTCGGCCTTCTTCTGCAGCTCGTCCTGCAACTTCTTCTGCTGCTCTTCGAGCACCTTGGGATCGGTCGGCGGGCCGTCATAGGCTTTGGCGAAATCCGCCAGCGGCAGCGTCAGACTGATCGGCTGTCCGCCGGCATTGATCGCCTGCACGATCAAGCCCTGGCCCTTCTTCAGCTTCCCGACCATGTCGGTATCGGCGTCGTAATCCGACATGCACCCGTTCGGGAAGCAGATGACATACGGACGCGCCACCGGATTGCCCTGGTCGATGATGACGCGCGTGCCCTGCTGCAGCTGCATGCCCAAGGGCAAGGTAACGCGCAGCATCTTTTTCGGGTCGCCTTCCGGCTCGACCAGGACCGCGCCGGCGACGAACTGCCCGGTCTCGAGCCGTGCCTCCTTGATGACGAGGCAAACTTCCTTGGCGTTCGCCTGCTGCTGATCCTTGCCGCAGATCTTGGTCCAGGGCGAATAGACCAGCGGCAGCTGCTGTGCGGGGGCTCCGGCTTGCGTCGGCTGAGCCGGCGGCTGGGCCGCTGGCGCGGCCTGCGCGGGAGCGGTCTGCGCCGCGGGAGCGGGCGTTGGCGGCTTCTTGGCCTGCGGCTTGGCCGCGGGCTTCGCGGGCGCCGCCGGTGGCGGCGCGGCAGGTGCCGGCTGTTGCTGGGCACCCGCCCACATCGCGCCGCCAAGGACGAAACTTGCCGCCGCAATGGTTGTAGCCGCCCAGCGCAACGAGCGGGCCGGGCCGAACACGATCCGAAGCTCCATGGTATCGTTCCTCTCTCGCCGCTGACGCCACGTCCTGGCTGGCGCAGGCGTGTCCCCAATTCCGCGGGCTGTCTCGGCGCCAAATACGGCGAGAACGTGACGCGAGAGGCCGAATTGATCGAGTGGAAGCGCCGGGAGCGAGCCGCGGTATCGGGGTCGTGCCACATCGGCGGCGCGCGCCCCGCATCAGCATCAGCGCTGATTTCCCGCAGTGCCCGCAAATTGCCTGGTGATACGCTGCGGCGGTGCAAATCGAATCAGCTCCCGTCGATCCCGGGTCCAAACATTCTCGCCTTCCGCCAAGTCGTTTGGCGCGATCCGCCGTGCTGGTCGCCTGGGCCGCGCTCGCAACCTGCGCGCCCTCGGGGTCGCTGCTGGGCGCCGAGCCGTCCCATGCGATCGCCATGCACGGAAGTCCGGCGCTCGCGGCCGGCTTCTCGCATTTTCGCTACGTCGATCCGGCCGCGCCGAAAGCCGGCCGTTTGGTCGCGAGCATCGTCGGCAGCTTCGACAGCCTCAATCCGTTCATCATCAACGGATTGCCGTTCGAGCACGTGCGCGGCTACGTCGTCGAGAGTTTGATGGCGCGCGGCTTCGACGAGCCGTTCACGCTCTATGGTCTGCTGGCGCAAACGATCGAAACCGATGCGGCGCGCAGCTACGCGACGTTTACGCTCGATCCGCGGGCAAAATTCTCCGACGGGCATCCGGTCACGGCCGAGGACGTGATCTTCTCGTGGCAGCTGCTGCGTGACAAAGGTCGTCCGAATTACCGCGCATACTATGCCAAGGTCCGCCGCGCCGAAGCCGTCGGCGAGCGCGCCGTTCGCTTCGATCTCGCCGGAGCGGACGACCGCGAGCTGCCGTTGATCCTCGGGCTGATGCCGATTCTGCCCAAGCACGCGACCGACGCCTCGACCTTCGATCAGACCTCGTTTGCGCCGCCGCTCGGCAGCGGGCCTTACCTCGTTGCGGATGTCAGAGCCGGACAGAGCCTGCTGCTCAAGCGCAATCCCGACTATTGGGGCCGCGATCTCGCAGTCAACCGGGGATACTGGAACTTCGACGAGATCCGGTTCGAGTTCTATCGCGACGGCAATGCGGAATTCGAGGCATTCAAAAAAGGGCTCGTCGATGTCCGCTCCGAAACCGATCCGGGACGCTGGAAGACCGCCTACGAGGTGCCGGCGGTACGCGACGGACGCATCCTGAAGGAGGCGTTCCCGACCGGCCTGCCACGGCCGCTGTCCGCCTTCGTGTTCAATGCCCGACGGCCCATATTCGCGGACGTCCGCGTGCGCGAGGCGATCGGCCTTTTGTTCGACGCCGAATGGGTCAACCACAATTTCTTCTTCGATCTTTTCCGCCGCACGGCGAGCTTCTTCGAAGGATCCGAGCTTTCCGCCCGCGGACGGGCCGCAGACGCGCGCGAACGCGCGCTGCTCGCTCCCTATCCCGACGCGGCGCGGCCGGACGTGCTCGCCGGCACCTGGTCGCCGCCAGTCTCCGACGGCTCCGGACGCGACCGCAACAATCTGCGCCGCGCCCTCGCGCTGCTCGATGCTGCCGGTTACGACCTGGACGGGACCGAGTTGCGCCAGCGATCGAGCGGACATCCGCTCAGCTTCGAGATTCTGGTCACGGCGAAGGACGAGGAACGCCTGGCGCTCGCGTTCGCGCACCATCTCCTGCGCGCCGGCGTCCAGGCTCGGGTGCGGATGGTCGATGCCGTCCAATACGAGCAGCGCCGGCAGACCTTCGACTTCGATATGCTACGATATTCGTGGAGCGAGTCGCTCTCGCCGGGCAACGAGCAGAGCTTCTATTGGGGATCGGCAGCCGCCGACGAGCCGGGAAGCCGCAACTACATGGGCGTGCGCAGCAAGGCGATCGACGCGATGATCGGCGCGTTGCTCGCGGCGGAAAACCGCGAGGACTTCGTCGCCGCGGTGCGGGCGCTCGACCGCGTGCTGATGTCCGGCCTGTTCGTGGTGCCGCTGTTTCATCTGCCCGAGCAGTGGGTCGCGCGCTGGACCCATATCCAACGGCCGGCCACGACCTCGCTGTTCGGCTATCTCCCGGAGACCTGGTGGCATCAGCCGCCGGCACGATGAGGCATGAAGGTGAGCCCGGACGATCGCGTGGACGCACGGCAGGACATCGGTCCGGGGAGCGTCGACGATCTGTTCCGCCGTGCCGCCGCGCGCACGCCGGACGCCTGGGCGCTGATCGATCCGCCGGACCGTGCGCATTTCACCGACGCGGCGCCCCGTCGGCTGACCTATGCGGGCGCCGATCGCGCCATCGAGGCCCTGGCCGGCCGATTGCTGGATCTGGGACTGGCGCCGGGCTCGATCGTTGCGCTGCAGATGCCCAACGTCGTCGAGAGCCTGATCACACTGCTCGGCGTGCTGCGCGCCGGCATGATCGCCGCGCCCATGCCGCTACTGTGGCGGCAGGCCGACGCGGTTAGCGCGCTCGGCCGGCTGGCGCCGCGCGCTCTCATCGTCGTCGGCCGCGTCGGCGCCGTCGATCACGGCGAGATCGTCATCCACGTTGCGGCGGAGATCTTCGCCGTTCGCTTCGTCTGCGGCTTCGGCAGCGAGCTTCCGGACGGCGTAATTGCGCTCGATGAGGTGTTCGACGCCACAACGAGAGCGCCCGCTACTTCCCGACCAAAAGCCATTCCAGCGCAAGATGTCGCCGTCGTGACCTTCGATGTCACCGCCCAGGGCATTGTTCCGCTCGCACACACGCATGCGGAACTGGTGGCGGCCGGGAATGCGATCGTTGCCGAAGCAGCGCTGACGCCGGGCGGCGCGATCCTCGGCGCGCTTGCGACTTCCTCGTTCGCGGGCCTCGGCTCATTGGTCATGCCGTGGCTGATCACCGGCGGGAGGCTCGCGTTGCATCAGCCGTTTTCGCCGGAAGCATTTTTGGCGCAATTGAACGACGAGCATTGCGAGACGGCGGTGGTTCCAGCCGCGATCCTTGCACCGATGCAGGAGGCGGGCCTGCTCGGCCGTGCATCTGCACTGCGCGCGGTCCTGGCGGTGTGGCGTTCGCCGGAGTTCTTGTCGGCGGCCGCGGCCTGGCCGAATGCGGCGCGCGCCTGCGTCGACGTTGCGGCATTCGGCGAAGCCGGCATCATTGCCCGGCGCCGTGGGTCCGACGGGAGACCGGCGGGTATCCCGCTCGCGCTCGGTTCCGAGGCGGCGATCGAGGTCGCGCGGACCGCGACCGGCACGCTCGCCATCCGCGGACCCATGGTCCCCGCTGGCCCGGCCGCGGGCATCGAACCGGGCGATCCGCTCGCGCTCAAGATCGACGCGGAGGGTTTCATCGATACGGAATATCCCTGCCGGCTCGACCGCGAGAGCAACACGCTGATCGTCAATGGACCGCCCGCGGGCCTGATCAACGTCGGCGGCTATCGGTTCGCCTGGCGCGAGCTGCAGGATCTGTTGGCAGAGCTCGGCGAAGGCGGATCGCTCGCAGCGCTGCCCGATCGATTGGCGGGCCATCGGCTCGCCGGCGTTGCCGCGGACCCGGAGCGCGTGCGCAACGCGCTCGCGGCGCGCGGCGTCAATCCGCTGGTCGTTGCTGCGTTCCGCGACCGCCGCTAGTCTACGACGAACGAGTCGCGCGACCGCCGCGCGCCGGCGATGCGGCACTACAGCGACCGCCTCGCCGAAAAACTCGTCTTACTGTTTTTTGCCGAACTGCCGCTCGCGCCGCGCTTCACGGGCTCTCTTGAGAGGCGCAATGCGCTCGCGCATTCTTTCGACCATATCGATTTTTTCGCTGTAAGGACGGCGGGCAATTTCGCGGCGTGCCTGGGCCTTGCGCGCAAGAATGTCGGACACGTTCGGATAGGATTTGCGAGAATGGCTCATATTTTTATGTGTATAACATACCAGGAATTAATTCCAGTTCGTTTGCACAACGATTGCCAAGCGCCCGTAAGGCCATGGTGACCGAGAACGTCGAACAGAAGCTTGTTGGACGGCCCGGTAGCCATCGCATTTTGCGCGGAGCGCGCCGGTTTAGACAGCCTGGTTGCGGGATAGCGGGGCAAAGCTTAGCTTCCTCTCCAACAGTCGAGGTATGCTCATGTCGGCTCCGCAGTTAGCCCCGATGCCGATCGACGTCGTCTCCGACATCGTCTGTCCGTGGTGCTTCATCGGCAAGCGCCGGCTGGAGAAGGCACTGGCCTTGCGGCCCGACATCGCCGCCGAGGTGCGCTGGCGGCCGTATTTCCTCAACGACTGGATCCCGCGCGAGGGCATCGACCGCAACACGTATCTGGAGACGAAATTCGGCTCGGTCGAGCGCTATGCGGCGATCGCGGAGCGGGTCGCCGCCGCGGCGCGGAGCGAAGGGCTCGATTACGCCCTCGACAAGATCGCGCGGCAGCCCAACACGCTCGATTGCCACCGGCTCATCCTGTGGGCGCGCAATACTTCGGATCCGGGGCGCATGAAGCAGCGGCTGATGGAGCTTTACTTCTCCGAGGGCGCCGACCTGACCGACCCGGAAGTGCTGGTCGGCGCCGCGGTCGACTGCGGCATGGACGGCGATCTGGTGCGCAAGCTGCTCGAGAGCGACGCCGACGTCGAGCGCATCGAGGGCGAGGCCCGTGCCGCCAAGGAGGCCGGCGTCGACGGGGTGCCCTGCTTCATCTTCGGCAACGTGCTCGCCGTCGCGGGCGCCCAGGAGCCGGCCTACCTCGCCGATGCCATGGGCCGGGCGGCGGCGGAACATGCCGAGCGCGCCGGACGGGAGGAAACGGAGGCTGAAGTGCCATCAAACTGACCCTCGTTCATAATTCTTTCGAATTGCGTAAGGCAATATCTGCAATCTGTAATAAGGGCAGGCGGGTGGAGCGAAGCGAAACCGCCGCACCGAGCCGGTGGCGTGAACGGCGGGTTTTGCGCCTACGGCACTCAACCCACCCTGCGAGGCTCACGCCGCCTTCGCCGGCTCGGCGATCCGCGCCAGATTGCGCAAGATCCTCGTGGCGCCGTCGAGGCGGTCCTCGGGTTTTCGCCATTCGTCGAAGAACACCACCTTCATGTCGGGGCGCACCCGGGCCTGGCCGTCCTCGCGGATCAAGCGGATCAGCGCGTCGGGATCGGCGAAGCTGTTGTCGCGGAAGGCGATCAAAGCGCCCTTGGGCCCGGCTTCTATCTTCTCCACATTGGCCCGGCGGCATAGCGCCTTGATGGCCACCACCTTGAGCAGCTGGCGCACCTCCTCGGGGACGGGGCCGAAGCGGTCGGCGAGCTCCGCCCCGAAGGCATCGATCTCGCGCTCGTCCTCGATCTCGGCGAGCCGGCGGTAGAGCGTGAGCCGCACGTTGAGGTCCGGAACATAATCCTCGGGGATGAGCACCGGGGTGCCGATGGTGATCTGGGGCGACCATTTTTCCGCGGCCGGCGCCGCGATGCCGGCCTTCAGACTCAGTACCGCCTCTTCGAGCATCTGCTGATAGAGCTCGAAGCCGACTTCCTTGATGTGCCCGGATTGCTCCTCGCCGAGCAGATTGCCGGCGCCGCGGATGTCGAGATCGTGGGAGGCGAGCTGGAATCCGGCGCCCAATGTGTCGAGCGATTGCAGCACTTTGAGCCGGCGCTCCGCTTGCGGCGTGATCTTCTTCGCGGGCGGCAGCGTGAACAGCGCATAGGCGCGGGTCTTCGCGCGTCCGACCCGCCCGCGCAGCTGATAGAGCTGGGAGAGGCCGAAGCGGTCGGCGCGAAAAACGATCAGCGTGTTGGTGGTCGGAATGTCGAGCCCGGACTCGATGATCGCGGTCGACAGCAGCACGTCGTATTTGCCGTCGTAGAACGCCGACATCACGTCGTCGAGCACGCGCGAGGGCATCTGCCCGTGCGCCATCGCGGTGCGCGCCTCCGGAACATTGCGGTCGAGGAATTCCTTGGCCTCGGCGAGATCCTCGATGTGCGGGCAGACGTAGAATGCCTGGCCGCCGCGGTAGCGCTCGCGCAACAGCGCCTCGCGCACGATCAGCGGGTCGAACGGAGAGACGAAGGTGCGGACCGCGAGCCGGTCGACCGGGGGCGAGGCGATGATCGAAAGCTCGCGCACGCCGCTCAGCGCCAGCTGCAGCGTGCGCGGGATCGGCGTCGCGGTCAGGGTCAGCACGTGGACCTCGGCGCGCAGCTGCTTGAGCTTCTCCTTCGCCGCTACGCCGAAATGCTGCTCCTCGTCGATGACGACGAGGCCGAGGTCCTTGAACCGCACGTTCTTGCCGAGCAGCGCATGGGTGCCGATCGCAACGTCGAGCGTGCCGTCGGCGAGTCCCTGCTTGGCCTTGGCGAGATCCGAAGCGGAGACCAGACGCGAGAGCTGGGCGACGTTGACCGGGAAGCTTCGGAAGCGGTCGGCGAAGGTCTTGGTGTGCTGGCGCGCGAGCAGCGTGGTCGGCACCACGACGGCGACCTGCTTGCCGTTCATCGCCGCGACGAAGGCCGCGCGCAGCGCGACCTCGGTCTTGCCGAAGCCGACGTCGCCGCACACCAGCCGGTCCATCGGACGGCCGGAGGCGAGATCGTCGAGCACCTGGTCGATGACGGCCTGCTGGTCCTCGGTCTCCTCATAGGGGAAGCCGGCGGAGAACTCGTCGTAGAGCCCGGGCCCGACGGTGAGCCGCGGCGCCTCGCGCAGCTGCCGCTCGGCCGCGACCTTGACCAGCTCGCCCGCCATCTCGCGGATGCGCTGCTTGAGCCGCGCCTTGCGGGCCTGCCAGCCGCCGCCGCCGAGCCGGTCGAGCTCGGCGCCCGCCTCCTCGGAGCCATAGCGCGAGAGCAGCTCGATGTTCTCGACCGGCAGGAACAGCTTGTCGCCGCCGGCGTAATGGATTTCCAGGCAATCGTGCGGGGCGCCGGCGGCTTCGATATTGGTCAGGCCGACGAAGCGGCCGATGCCGTGGTCGATGTGGACGACGAGGTCGCCGGCGGAAAGGCTGGTCACCTCGGCGATGAAATCGGCGGCGCGCTTGCCGCCGCGCCGCGGCCGCACCAGCCGGTCGCCCAAAATGTCCTGCTCGCCGACGACCGCGAGCTCGGCGGTCTCGAAGCCGGCCTCGAGCCCGAGCACCGCGAGCCCCACTTCGGGCTTCGGCCGCCGCAGCGCATCCGAAAAATTGGCCACGTCGACGAGGTTGACGAGCCCGTGGTCGGCGAGCACGTGGCGCATGCGCTCGCGCGCGCCCTCGCTCCACAATGCGATCAGGACGCGCTTGCCGTTCGCCTGCAGCGCGCCGACGTGGGCGGCGACGGCGTCGTACAGATTGCCGTGGGGCTCGGCGCGTTCGGCGGCGAAATTGCGCCCCTGCCTCGCGCCGATCTCGATGATCGTGCCCTCGCCGCTTTCCGGCACGGAAAACGGCGTCATACGGGCGAGCGGCACGGACCCGAGCCGTTCCGTCCATTCGGATTCGCCGAAATAGAGCCGGTCCGGCGGCAGCGGCTTGTACGGCGCGCCCACGGCCTTGGCGTCGAGCGCGTCGCGACGCGCTTGATAATAATCGGCGATCTGCGCGAGCCGCTCCTTGGCCGCGTCCTCGACCAGCGGATCGAGCACGACCGGAGAACCCGGCGCATAATCGAACAAAGTATCGAGCTTCTCGTGGAACAGCGGGAGCCAATGCTCCATGCCGGGATAGCGGCGGCCCTCGCTCACCGCTTCGTACAAAATGTCGTCCGGCGCGGCGGCGCCGAATTCTTTCGCATAGCCCTGGCGGAAACGGCGGATGGTTTCCGGCGTGAGCTGGAACTCGCTCATGGGCACGAGCTCGAGCGCGCGCAATTGCCCAGAACTGCGCTGGGTCTGCGGATCGAAGCTGCGGATCGATTCCAGCGCATCGCCGAAGAAATCGAGCCGCACGCCGAGCTCCATGCCGGGAGCGAACAGGTCGATGATGCCGCCGCGCACCGCGTATTCGCCGGGATCGCGCACGGTCGACGCGCGGGTAAAGCCGTTGAGCTCGAGCCAGCGCACCACGCCGTCCATGGCGAGCACATTGCCGGGGGCGGCGGAGAGCGATTGTCCGGCGACAAGCTGGCGCGGCGGCACCCGCTGCAGCGCGGCGTTGACGGTGGTGAGCAGGATGGAAGCGCCCTGCCCTTTCGCGCGGGCGAGCCGCGACAAAGCGAGCATGCGCTGCGCAACCGCGCTCGGGTGCGGCGACACCCGGTCGTACGGCAGGCAGTCCCACGCCGGAAATTCGAGCACGGGGATTTCCGGGGCGAAGAACTCGAGCGCGCGAGAGAGCTCGCCCATCCGCGGCGCATCGCGGCAGACCACGACGAGCGAAGTTTTCGGCGCATCGGCGCGAGCCGCGATCGCACGCGCGAGATCCGCGACGACGAGCGCCGCGGCCCCGTCCGCCACGCCGGCAAGCGTGAGCGGACGCCCCGCCTGCAAGGATTCTGCCGGTGAACGCGCCATCAGCGCTCCGCGCTCGATTTTTGGTGAAACGCGCGCAGCCGCCGCAGCAATGCGCCATCGTGGTCGGCGGGGACCTCCTGCTCGCCCGTGATCCACGCCAGCAGCTCTCCGTCGGGCAGCTCGATCAGGCGTTCGTATTCGTCGAGCTCGGCCTCGCTGAGCCGAGAAATTTCCGCATCGGCGAATTTTCCCATGACCAGGTCCATCTCGCGCATGCCGCGATGCCAGGAGCGGAACAAGAGCTTGCGGCGGCGGAGATCGAGCCCATCGCTCGACCGCGTCGATCCGGTCATGGAAAATCCTCAACGCCAAAAGCCCGGACGGGCCGGGCGATGGTTATATAGGCGCGCCCGCAGTACCTGTCAGCGGTGGCCGCCTCTTGATTCCATCCTTTCGTCCGCCGATACACGAAACGACCGGAACCACGGGGGATGACCGCAGCATGATCGCGCGGGCACGGGCTGTGCGCGTAGCGTTCCATGAGGGCTTTTCCGCAGTAATCCTGCAAACCATGGAGCCAGACCGGCATGCGGCAGCCCCGCGCCTGAGAAATGAAGAATTATGCGTTGGACATCAATTCGATCCGAGC
>VAZU01000148.1 GCA_005884745.1 Alphaproteobacteria bacterium | reverse complement strand
ACGAGATCGCGGCGGTGTTCATCAGCGCCACGCCGGAGACCACGCATTTCCCCATCGCGCGGGACTGTCTCCTCGCCGGCAAGCATGTGTTCCTCGAAAAGCCGATCGCGATCGAGCTCTCCGAGGCCGACGAGCTGATCGCGCTCGCGCGCGCCGCGGGTCTCAAATTCACCATCGGCTATTCGCAGCGCTTCAATCCGAAATTCGCCTATGTCAAGAAAGCCATCGGCGACGGCACGATCGGCAAGCCGGTCAGCGTGCTGGTCAGCCGCCACATCACCCGCGGGCTCGGCAAGAAGATCAGCGGCCGGGTCAAGCTGTCGCCGGCGGCCATGGAATCCACCCACGACATCGATTTCGTGCTGTGGTGCCTCGAGCCGGCCAAGCCGGTGCGCGTCTATTCGCAGCAGAATTACGGCGCGATGCGCGAAATAAGCGGCGGCGACGTACCCGATCTGCAATGGGCTCTCGTCACGCTCGATAGCGGCCTCTCGTTCGTGGTCGGCGGCGGCTGGAGCCTGCCGCCCGGCTATCCGAACTTTTCCCAGACCTGGATCGAGGTGGTGGGAACCGAGGGCGCGCTGCTGGTCGACGACACCCATCGCGACGTGATGCTGCGCAGCATGAAGGACGGCGCATTGTTCCCGATGTCGAGCATGCCGGGCGAGCCGGTCGGCCACGTTTTTGCCGGACCGATGGCGAGCGAGACCGTGCATTTCGTCGAGGCGGTCGCGCTCGACCGTCCGGTGCTGGTCAAGCCGGAAGAGGCTCGGCAGGTGATGGAGCTTTACATGGCCGCCGATCTGTCGGCGGAGACCAACGAGCCGGTGGTGCTGCCGCTCGCCAACAAGCGCCCGACCCGGCTCGCCGCCGGGGCGTGAGGCGCAGATGGGTATGGACCAGCGGCTGCTGATGGCGGCTGCCGCTGATGAATTCATCTTGAGCGTAAGGGATTGCGGCTCTCTCGTAGCATTCCCATCACCGCATCGGCTCGATGCGCGCGACCCAGGGAATGGCGGCGAGCTGCCGCAGGTTCTCCGGGGTGACGCTGCGCAGCCGGTAGCGGTTGAGCGCGCCGTCGCGGCCGGCGAAGGTGCCGTAGGCGGCGATGCGCTCGTTGTGGAAGCGGTCGGGCATGAAGTCGAGCACCACGATGACGTTGCGCGCCTCGGCGGCGTCGCGGAGCGCCGGATCGAGCCGGCTAGACGCCGTCGCCATCCCGTAAAGTTTCTGGCCGAACACGACGAGCACGATCAGCACGATGCCGATCAGGATCTTGCGCCCGTCGCGGCCGAGCAGCAGGCGCGAGGATTTCTCGCGGCCGAGCCCGGCGTCGGCCGGCGCGGCCCCGCTCATGATTTCCTCGCCGTGTCGAGGACGAGGCCCCAGCGCGCGACGGTGCGGCGCTCGATCGGCATCAGCAGCCAGCGGTCCATGGCGATCGCGATCAGCCCGATGATCAAACATCCGGCGATGATGATGTCGGAGCGGTGGTAGTCGGCGGCCGCGAAGATCATCTGGCCGAGCCCGTCCGGGGCGCCGACGAGCTCGGCCGCGATCAGCGCCCGCCAGCCGAAGCCGAGCCCGGAGCGGATGCCGGTCAGGATATAGGGCAGCGCGCCGGGCAGGATGACGCTGCGGATCGTCTCGATGCGCCCGCCGCCGAGTGCGCGCACGCCCTGCTCCAGCACCTCGGGGACGAGCTGCACGCCCAGCACCGTGTTCTGGAACACGATGAAGAACACCGTGTTCCAGATCACGAACACGGCGAGCGCCGTGCCGATGCCGAGCCAGCCGATCATCAGCGGCAGCCAGACGATGCCGGAAATGGCGTTGAAGAACACGACTAGCGGATTGAGGAAATCGGCGAGGTTGCGATAGAGCCCGGCGATGAAGCCGCCGATGATGCCGGTGAGGATGCCGACGCCGGCGCCGAGGCACAGGCGGGTCAGGCTGGCGGCGATCTGCGCGGGCAATTCGCCGTCGCGCATACGCGCCCACACCACTTCGATCACGTCGCTCACAGGGCCCAGCCGAGCATCCACACGACGAGGATGAGGACGAACGGCAGCGCCGGCAACAGCCGCCACGCCAGCCCGTTGGCACTGCGCAACGCCGGGAAGCGGATCATGGTCGTCTGCAGGCTCATCTCTGCAACAGCCCCCAGCGCGCGACGGTGAGGTTCTCGATCGGCTGGATGATCAGGCGGTCGACCACGATATAGAGGCAGCCGATCACGATCATGCCGACCATGATGCGATCGATCTGCCCGAAGGTGCGCGCGCCGAAGATGAGGTCGCCGAGCCCGCCCTTGCGCACCAGCATCTCGGCCGCGATCAGCGCGCGCCAGCCGTAGCCCATGCCGAGGCGCAGGCCCACGACGATGCTCGGCAGCGCGCCCGGCAGATAGACGTCGGTGACGAGCCGCAGCCGGCTCGCGCCGAGCGAGCGCAGCACCAATGTATAGTTCTCCGGAATCGCCCGCACCCCGATCATGGTGTTGAAGATGATCGGCACGATCAGCGTGTAGATCACGATCACCAGCGTGGTGGTGTGGCGAGCGGCAGCCAGGCGATGCCGGAGATGCCTTGCAGAAACCGCAGAAATCCCTCGAGCGCGTGCGCGGCATAACGGTTGACGCCGACCGCAAATCCGATCGGCACGCCGGCGGTCATGGAGATGAGCGTCGCAATGCCGATCATCGCAAGGCTGGTGCTGGCGTATTCCGCCATCACGCCGTGGGAGACGAGAAGGACGAACGCGTTCCACGCCTGCAGCGGCGAGACCAGGAGATTGTCGGGGATATCGCCGGCCGCCTTGATCGCCCACCAGATCGCGACCAGAACGGCGAACGGCAACAGGATTTTCAGGCCGCCCAACCGCTGCCAGACGTTCTCGATCCCGGCAGGCTTGTAAGTCGCGAGGGCCACGTGTCCTGACAACGACCCCATCCCCCTCACCCGGGGTCCCCGTCGCGCACGTGCGCGACGGGGTGTCCCCGCATCCCTCTCCCCTCCGGGGGGAGGGAGTCGCCTGCGGCTTGCTGTGAGCCAATCGTCTCAGCGCGTTGCGCATCCGACGTTGACGGCGCCGCGGCGCCGCGCTCCTCGCGCACCAGGCGGAGCACCTTTTCGGCGATGCCCTGCATCCCGGCATCGAGCTTGAAGGATTCCCAGTCCCGCCCGGAGGCGCGCCCCGGCACCTCGATCACCGCCTTGATCTTGCCGGGGCGCCGCGTCATCACCAGCACGCGGTCGCCGAGAAACACCGCCTCGTCCACGCTGTGGGTGATGAAGAATACGGTTTTCTTCGTTGCGGCGGTGAGCCGCGCCAGCTCCTCCTGCAAGGTTAGCCGCGTCATGGCGTCGACCGCCGCGAACGGCTCGTCCATCAGGATCACGTCGGGATCGGCCGCCCAGGTGCGGGCGACCGCGACGCGCTGGCGCATGCCCCCCGACAATTCATGCGGATAGCGCTGCTCGAATCCGGCAAGCCCGGTGAGCTCGATCAGCCGCGCCACGATGGTTTCGCGTTTCTCCCGCGGCACCCGCGCGATCTCGAGCCCGTGGCTGATGTTGCGGCCTACCGTGCGCCACGGCAGGATCGCGAACTCCTGGAACACCACGCCGCGATCGCGGCCCGGCTCGCGCACAGGCTTGCCGTCGCACGTAATCGTTCCCTCGGTGGGGCGCAGGAAGCCGGCGATCGCCTTGAGCAGCGTGGTCTTGCCGCAGCCGCTCGGCCCCACCAGGGTGACGAACTCGCCGGCCCGGATGGCAAGATCGATCGCTTCGGTCGCCTGTACCGGCCCGTCGGCGGTCGCGTAGAAATGCCGGAATTTTGAGACCACGATCTTTTCGCCGGCGGTCATTGCAACCTTGTTTGCTGGAGCCTATTCCGACGGTCCTACCCCTCACCCGACGCGTTGCTCGCGCACGCTCGCAACGAGCCACCCTCTCCCACAAGCGGAGAGGGAAACGAGTGTGCGGCTCAGTCGAGCGGACCTTTGCACTCGGCGAGCGTCTTCGGCAATGGCGCGAGGTCGGCAAAAAATTCCGGGTGCTTGTCGGCCACGCGCTTGAAGACCGTGTCGTCGTAAAAATCCTCACCGGCGAACGGCTTGTCCTTCTTGATCAGCCCGGTCTGGATCATCTCGTTGCCGGTGCGCACCAGCCCCTCGACGGTGCAGACCGACACCCGCGGATCCCAATCGAGTCACTTTATTCCGTCGGTCGCGTCGGCGATGTTCAGCCCGTCGAGGAAACGGGTGGCGATATCGGCGGATTGCTTCGGGTGCTGGCGCACGAACAGGGTGGCCTCCGCGATGCCGGTCGCGAATTTTTCGATGAAATCGTAGTTCTTCTTGATCCAATCCTCGTTGGCGACGACCCCGATGATATCGGCGACCAAACCGGCCGCCCCGCGGCTGACCACGACCGCATTGGGGCCGAGCTCGCGGATCGCCTGCGCCGTATAGGGCTCCCACGGCGCGGCCGCGTCGACCAGCCCCTGGGTGATGGTGATCGGCATGTTCTCGATCGGGACGCTCACGAGCTGCGACTTGGCGATGTCGAGCTTGTTCTTGCGGAACCATTCGCGCAGATAGACCTCGTTGGTGCTGCCGGTGAGATACGCGATCTTCTTGGCCTCCATCGATTGGGGATTGCCGGCGTCGATGCCGCGGTCCTTGCGGCCGATGATGGCGCGCCCGCCCGCCTTGGCGATGTAGTCGGCGGCGTTGTAATAGGCCATGACGCCCTTGAGCAAATTGCCGCTGGCGCGCGCGGACGCGATCGTGGTCGAGAACGCGGCATGGCCGAATTGCGCGTCGCCCGCTTGCACCGCCTGGACGACGGCACGCCCGCTGGAGGTCAGCTTGACGTTCACATTGAGCCCCTGTTTGGCCCAATAGCCGTTCTCGGCGGCGACGTAGCCGGGCGTGCTGAACAGGTTGTTGACGACGATGAACGTCACCGGCTGCGTCGCCTGGCCGTGGCCGTCACCGGCGAGGCCGGCGACCGCCAACGCGAGCACAGCCGCGGACGCAATCAGCCGCCGGCACGCCGCCGTCGAGGAAATAGCCATGGAGTCTCCTCCCGCAGGATCCGGTCCGGCGGGCAGCGATCTTGTTCCGGTGTCGCCCCGCCCGCGTATCGAATGCCGTCACCGCGTATCGAGTCAAGCAAGCGGTGGGACCGGGCCGCGTTCGCGCCGCCTTCAGCGCTCGCGCAGGCGAGCAAGCCGGCTCGCCGCCTCGGCGTTGACGGCGCCGGCCGGAACGCGCCCGGCGACGAGCTCGGCGACCTGGCGCACCGTATCGAAAGCCTGGTGCTCGATGGCTTCCGGGGTGAGGCCCGCCGCGTGCGGCGTCGCGATCACGTCGGGCCGGCGCGCGAGATCGAGCGAGGGCATCTGGTCCGGCGCGCGCCCCACGTCCAGGGCGGCGCCCGCGATGCGCCTTTCTTCCAGCGCCTGCTCGAGCGCCGCCTCGTCGACCAGGTTGCCGCGCGACAGATTGATGAAGAACGCACTCGGCTGCATCTGCGCGAATCGCGCGGCGTTCATCAGATTCTCGGTTTCCTCGGTCGCGACGGCGAGGCATACGACGAAGTCGGATTCGGCGAGCAGCGCGTCGAGCGCCGCCTGGCGGATGCCGGGCGCCGCGACGGTCTGGTACGGGTCGCTGACGATCACCTCCATGCCCAGCGCCTGGCCGATCGGCGCGAGATATCGGCCGATGACGCCATAGCCGATGATCCCCAAGGTGGCGCCCTTGAGCTCACGTCCGGCGCGGGCCTCCGGAGCGCTGCCCTGGCGATAAACGAGCACCGAGCTCGAGATGTTGCGCGCGAGATCGACCATGAACCCGACCGCCATTTCGGCAACGGAGGCGGCAAAGCCGGGCGTCGCCCGGGTCACCAAGATACCCTGCGCGCTCGCCGCCGGCACGTCGATGTTGCGGATATCGACCGCGCAGCGCAGGAACGCGACGAGCTCATTGGGCGCGTGCCGAAAGAAAGCCGCCGGTCCCGGGGTCTGCCGGTCCGACACGATGATCTCGCAGCCGCGCGCCGTTTGCGCCAGCGCATCGGCGTCGAGAACCCGCCCGGTCGGATTGATCCGCACCTCGGCATGGCGCTTGAGCGCCGCCACGGCGCGCTCGCCATAATAGTTCTGCAGCATGTCCGGGGTATGGGTGAGAAACACGCGGGTCATGAATCGCCTCCGGACCATTCGTAGCCCGGATGGAGCGGCAGCGAAATCCGGGATTCAGCCGCGAGGCGCCAATGATCGTGTCCGAATGGGAAACAGTATCCCCGGATTTCGCTTCGCTCCATCCGGGCTACAAAATTTGCTCACAGCTCCCGAGCACGGCCCTTGCGAAACTCGACAAGAGCCTCATCGGCAAGTCTGTCGAGCTTGCCGGTTTCCGCATCTCGTTCGATCTTCCCGTCGAAGCGGGCGGCATCGAATTTATCGAACCAAGCGCGAAATTTCGCGAGTTCGTCGGCGCCCAGTTTGGAAACCGCTCGTTTGATCTCTTCGATCTTGCCCATGCAGGAAAAACTAGCATGGGCCCCTAAGCCTTACAAATCGCCGCAATCACATCACCCCGGGAACCCAAACCACCAGCTCGGTCACGGCCTTGCCGAAGGCCCCATCGTAGGCGTTCGCTCTTCCGCGGCGATCACGGAACCGCTAGGCTCTCGATCCGCGAACCGAGGAGGAAAGCCATGGCGGCCATCACCCCGAATGCCAAGAACCACGCCGGGCTCGGTCCCAAGGCGTCCCGGCCGGTGCACGTCGACGACCTGCCGTGGGAGAAGACCCGGTTTCAAGGCTGCGAGGTCAAGACGCTGCTGGTCGACCGGGACAGCGGCCTGGTGACCGTGCTGCTCAGGATGCAGCCGGGCGCCGTCCTGCCCGACCACGAGCATGTGCTGATCGAGCAGACCTACATGATCGGGGGCCGCCTCGTGGACAAGGAAGGCCCTGAGGCGGGGCTCGAAGTCGGCCCCGGCGATTTCGTGTGGCGGCCCGCCGGCAGCCGGCATACCGCCTGGGCGCCCGAAGGCGCGCTGATGATCGCCATGTTCCAGGCGCCCAACAAATTTTTCGAGCAGAACGGCAGAATCGCGGACATGATCGGCCAGGACTGGGACCTCGCCTGGAAACGCGCGCTACCCGGCTGAGCGCCGGCCGGGGACGAGCCCGGCATGAAGACATCCCTCTGTAGGACTGAGCGAAGGAAAACAGATGGCCATCAGCGTCTACCCGGTCACGGAAAACTTTGCCGCTGAAATCGGCGATCTCGACCTGGCGCGGCCGCTCGATCCGGCGGACCTCGCGGCAATCAAAGCGGCGTTCGCGACCTACGCGGTGCTGATCTTTCCGGACCAGCAGCTCACGCAGGAGCAGCACCTCGCGTTCGCGGCGCGGTTCGGGCCGCTGGAGCTGACGATCGCGGTCCACCGCAAGGACGCGCCGCTGCGGGTACGCAAGGAATTCGCCGACGTTTCCAACCTCAACCACAAGGACAAGGTCTGGAGGGAGGATTCGCGGACACGGCAGTTCCAGCTGGCGAACCGGATCTGGCACACCGACAGCTCGTTCAAGCGGCTGCCGGCGCTCGCATCGCTGCTCTATGCGCGCACCATCCCGCCGGTCGGCGGCCACACCGAATTCGCCGACGAGCGCGCCGCCTACGACGCGCTCCCCGAGGCCATGAAGCGCCGGCTCGAAGGGCTCGTCGCCGAGCACTCGATCTTCAACTCGCGCGGCAGGCTCGGTTTTTCCAATTTCTCCGAGGAGGAGCGGCAGTCGCTGCCGCCAGTGCCGCAGGCGCTCGTTCGCGTGATCGCGGAATCCGGGCGCAAGTCGCTGTATCTCGCCTCGCACGCGGGCCGCATCTTCGGCATGCCCGAAGCGGAGGGCCGCGCGCTGATCGACCAGCTGATCGAGCATGCCACCCGGCGGCAGTTCGTCTATACCCACCGCTGGCGCGTCAACGACCTCGTGATGTGGGACGATCGCTGCACCATGCACCGCGGCACCGCGTTCGACGACCTGCGCTTCCGCCGGGACGTGCAGCGGGCGACCGTGAGCGACGTCGCCAACACTCGCGGCGGCTTGAACCAGGCCTCGCTTGCGGCATGACCCACGGACGCCTCGCGGCGCAGCGCGCTGCAAGGCCTCGGCGCCGCGGCAGGGGCGATCTCCTCCCCGCTTGTCTGGACCAAGCCATCTGCCGGTGAGCGCATCATGGTCATCGATTGTCACGGCCACTACACGACGGCGCCGCGGCAGCTCGAGGCTTTTCGGCAGAACCAGATCGCCGGCTGGAAGGATGCATCCCGGGCGCCGGCGAGCGCGAGCCTCGACATCAGCGACGCGGAGATTCGCGAGAGCCTGCAGCTGCAGCTGACATTTCAGCGCGAGCGCGGCACCGACCTCACCATCTTC
>VAZU01000147.1 GCA_005884745.1 Alphaproteobacteria bacterium | reverse complement strand
TGGCGAGCAAAGGATCGTAGAACGGGCTCACCGGCTGGCCCGAGCACAGCCCATGATCGACGCGCACGCCCGCGCCCGTCGCCGGCCGCCAGGCCAGGATGGTGCCGCTGCGGGGCAGGAAGTTTTCGTAGGGGTCTTCCGCGTAGAGCCGCGCCTCGATCGCGTGGCCCTCGAAGCGAACCTCGTGCTGGGGCGGCAGCGGCTCGCCCGCGGCGACCCGCAACTGCCAGGCGACGAGATCGAGCCCGGTGATCGCCTCGGTGACCGGGTGCTCGACCTGCAGCCGCGTGTTCATCTCGAGAAAATAGAACTTTTTGGAGGCGTCGAGCAGGAACTCGACGGTTCCGGCGCCGCGGTAGCGGATCGCACGCGCGGCGGCGACCGCGGCTTCGGCGATCTTGCCCCGCAGCTCGGGGGAGACCGCCGGCGACGGCGCCTCCTCGATCACCTTCTGGTGCCGGCGCTGGATCGAGCAATCGCGCTCGCCCAAATGGATGACGTTGCCCTGCGCGTCCGCGAATATCTGGATCTCGATATGGCGGGCGTTCGCGATCGCCTGCTCGAGAATGAGCTCGTCCGACCCGAACGCGTTGCGCGCCTCGGAGCGGGCGGCGGCGAGCGCCGCCGTCAGCGCGCCGGGCTCGCCGACGAGGCGCATGCCGCGGCCGCCGCCGCCGGCGGCCGCCTTGATCATCAGCGGAAAGCCGATGCGGCGCGCCTCAACCGCAAGCGCTGCGTCCGACTGATCGCCTTCGTGGCCCGGCACGCAAGGGATCCCCACCGCGGTCATCAGCCGTTTGGCCTGCGCTTTGTTGCCCATTGCCTGGATGGCCGCCGGCGTCGGGCCGATGAAGACGAGGCCGGCGTCCTCGCACGCTTTTGCGAACTCGGCATTCTCGGCGAGAAAGCCGTAGCCCGGATGCACCGCGTCGGCGCCCGAATGCTTCGCCGCGGCGAGGATCGCCTGGATATTCAGATAGCTCTCCCGGGCCGGAGCCGGTCCGATGCGCACCGCCTCGTCCGCCGCCCGGACATGCAGCGCATCCGCATCGGCGTCGCTGAAGACCGCGACGGTGCGAACCCCGAGATCGCGCGCCGCGGGCGCGATGCGGCAGGCGATCTCGCCGCGGTTCGCGATCAGGATTTTGGAAAACGCCATGGTTAGGCCAGGTGTTTGCGATCCATCCATTTTGACGGGCCCAAAGGCGGCCTAGGCCACGTTCATCGCCCCGTTTGAGTCCGACGATTGCGTATCAGCCAAGGGCTCCAAGTGGACCGATCATCCCATGGCGACGGCATCATGCCAATCTGCAGCTACACATTGGCCAAAAAAGCGTTGCTTCTCTGAGTTGAAGTGCGCTATTGTGAACCATCCAGGCGACATGAGGGAGGACCAAATGCCACGGTCGATCGTTGATTTCTCCGCGATATCTCCGATCATCAAAGATGAACCCTTCTTCCTGCATTTTTGGGAATCGACACCGAGCGAAGCACTCGAATTCATGAAGAATCCACGAGCAGAACTGGCCAAAATGGGCATTGAGCTGCCGCCGGATTGCCGTGTGGAAACGACGATCGAGAATCATGACTGGCTAGCAGCTCGCACCAACAATTTCACCCGCGCCGACGACGGACCCATTATTATTTGCGGCACGGGCGGAGGTAACGTAGCCAAAGCGTATTACAAAGTCTCTTTTTATGCGCATGAAAAATCAGAGGTCGGAAAATACAAAAAACAACTTCTGCACAGCGAAAGCGAACGAGAGAGGAAATAATCCGAATGCCAGGCTGATGCTCACCCGCAAATTCAACGGCTACGCCGACGCCGTGGGTATCATCACCTCATTGAACTTTGGGTTTATCGAATTTGTAAGGTGATGGTCGGGTCATCGAGGGCGCATTCGGTGCGCGCGTCGGTCAATTCGTCCACCGCCGTTCCAGGCTGCGGGGGGCTTGACCATTTCGGCGGAAAAAGACGCGTCTCACTCGATCCGCGTGACCCACGCGGGCTTGCGTTTCTCCACGAACGCCTTGGTGCCCTCGCGCCCCTCCGGGCCGCGCACGGCGCGCGCGAAGCTCTCCGCCGCCTGATCGAGCAGCTCAGGCATTGGCGCGGGACCGGCGGCGCGCAGCATCAGGCGCTTGGTCTCCGCCACCGCCTCCGGCGCACACTGCAGGATCTGGTTGATCGCATCCGTGACCGCCGCGTCGAGCGCCGCGGCGCTCTCGACGGTGAGATGGGCGATGCCGACCTCGCGCGCCTGTTCGCCACTGAGCCGGGCGCCGGAGACGCCGAACCGCCGCGCGGCCGTGAGCCCGATGCGCCGCACCACGAACGGCGAAATCGCGGCGGGCACCAGGCCGAGCGTCACTTCCGTCATGGCGAAACGCGCATCCTGGGTCGCGATGGTGATGTCGGCGACGCACGCAAGCCCGAAGCCGCCGCCCATGGCATAGCCTTCGACCGCGGCGATCAAAGCCTGCGGCGCCGAATCCATCGTCTCCATCATCAGTCCGAACCGGCGGTTCGATTGCTCGAGCTCGTGGGCCGCGCCCGCGCCCGCCGGCGGCGTTCCCGTGGCGCCCGCCAGGTTCTTGAGGTCGGCGCCCGCACAGAACGTGCCGCCGGCGCCGCGCAGCACCACGACCCGAACGCCGCGGTCCTCCCGGATCGCCGCAAACGTCGCGAGAATCTCCCGCACCATCTGGGCGCTCATGGCGTTGCGCAGCTCGGGCCGGTTCAGCCAGACCCGCAGCACCGGGCCTTGCGCCTCGAGCCGGATGTGCCCGGTGTCGGGGAGCCTAGTCATCCTTGCGCTTTCGCTCCGCGACGTTGGAGGTGCCCGGCAGCGTGCCCATCAGCTTGCAGAGGATGGTGAGCATGATCTCGTCCGAGCCGCCGCCGATCGAGCCCAGCCGCGAATCGCGATAGGCGCGGCTCACCGGCGTTTCGTTCATGAATCCCATGCCGCCCCAATATTGCAGGCAGGCGTCGCTGACCTCGCGGCCGAGCCGCCCCGCCTTGAGCTTCGCCATCGAGGCGAGCCGCGTCACGTCCTGCCCGGCAACGTAGAGTTCGCAGGCGCGGTAGGTCAGCGAGCGCAGCAGCTCGATCTCGGTCGCAAGCTCGGCGAGCCGGAAGTGCACGACCTGATTGTCGAGGATCGACTTGCCGAATGCCTGGCGGTTGCGCGCGTATTCGATCGTCTGCTCGATCAGCCGTTCCCCGCTTTTCAGGGCCTTGGCGGCCGCCCACAGCCGTTCCTCCTGGAACTGCAGCATCTGATAGGTGAAGCCCTTGCCTTCCTCGCCGATGCGGTAGCGCTGCGGCACGCGCACGTCGTCGAAGAAGATCTGCGCGGTATCCGAAGAGCGCATGCCGAGCTTGTCGAGCTTGCGGGCGATCTCGACTCCCTCGGTCTTCATCGGCACGCAGATCAGGCTCTTGTTCTGGTGCACGGGCCCGTCGGACGTGTTGGCGAGCAAACAGATCCAGTCGGCCTGGGTGCCGTTCGTGGTCCACATCTTGCCGCCGTTGATGACGTAATCCGCGCCGTCCTTGCGCGCGAAAGTCTTGATCGAAGCGACGTCGGAGCCGGCGCCGACCTCGGACACGCCGAGACAGGCGACGTAATCGCCGGCGATCGACGGCGCCAAAAATTCCCGCCGCACCCCGTCGGAGCCGAAGCGGGCGAGCGCCGGCGTCGCCATGTCGGTCTGCACGCCGATCGCCATCGGCACGCCGCCGCAATGGATATTGCCGAGCTCCTCGGCCATCACCATGGAGAACGAGTAATCGAGCCCCTGGCCGCCGTATTCCACCGGCTTGGTCAGTCCGAGAAAACCGAGATCGCCGAGTTTCTTGAACAGCTCGTGCGCGGGAAAAATGCCGGCTTCCTCCCAGGCGTCGACGTGCGGGTTGACCTCCGCCGCGATGAACTTTTGCAAGCTGCGGCGCAGCTCCTCGTGCTCGGGCGTGAACATCATGAGCGAATTCTCCCAGTTTTCATTTCTCGTTGAACGTGAGGCAGACGCGCTTTTCCTCCCTCTGAAAGGGGGAGGTGAAGCGCGTCGGCGGCCTGGGCTGACGGATCCGACATGCGGCTGAAATCTCTCATCCTGACCTCACATCCTTCCTACCCCGAACGTGGTCGATTTGAGCGGGCGGATCCCGGCCTCGCGGCAGATCGAGAGACAGAGCGCGAGCACCTTGCGGCTATCGCGCGGATCGATCAGCCCGTCGTCCCACAGCCGCGCGGTCGCGTACAGCGCCAGCGACTCGCCGTCGATCCGCCGGATGATCTCCTGCTCCATCGCCTCGAGTTTTTCCCGGTCGACGGGCTTGCCCTCGCGCCTGAGCTTCTCTTCGGTGACGATCGCCATGACTTTCGCGGCCTGCTCGCCGCCCATGACCGCGATGCGATTGTTGGGCCAGGCGAAGATGAAGCGCGGATCGTAGGCGCGCCCACACATGCCGTAATTTCCGGCGCCGAACGAAGCGCCGATGTGCAGGGTGATCTGCGGCACGTTGGCATTGGCGACCGCCTGGATCATTTTCGAGCCGTGCTTGATGATGCCGTCCTGCTCGGCCTCGCGTCCGACCATATAGCCCGTGGTGTTCTGCAGATAGACGATCGGGATATTGGCCTGGCAGCAGATCTGGATGAACTGGGCCGCCTTGGCGGAGCCGTCGGCATCGATCGGACCGTTGTTGCCGATCAGTCCCATTGCATGCCCTTCGATCTCGGCATGACCGCATACCGTGTGCACGCCGTAGAGCGCCTTGAAGTCGAGAAGATCCGAATCGTCGACCACGCGCGCGATCACCTCGCGCACGTCGTAGGGCTTGCGGTAGTCGACCGGCACCACGCCGGCGAGCTCGTCGGCATCGTGGCGCGGCTCCTTGAACGATTTCTCCGGCCGGACCGGCAGCTGCTCGTTCCACGGCAGCTTGGCCATGATCTCGCGGGCGATGCGGATGCCGTCGGCATCGTCCTCGGCCAGATACTCGCCGAGCCCG
>VAZU01000133.1 GCA_005884745.1 Alphaproteobacteria bacterium | reverse complement strand
CCGACAACTCATCGATCTCGTCGAGGCATTTCCGGCGGCGCTCTCGGCCGAGGCGCTCGAGAAGATCACGCGCCCGCTCGGCCCCCGCGCCTATTCGATCGCCTCCTCGCAGCGCGAGGTCTCCGACGAAGCCCATCTCCTGGTCGCTGCCGTGCGCTACGACAGTCTTGGCCGGCAGCGGGCCGGGGTGGCATCGAGCCACATCGCCGACCGGTTGACCAAGGGCGAAAAATTGCGCGTAAAACTGCGGCCGAACCGGCATTTCGCGCTGCCGGCGCCGGATAAGGACATCATCATGGTCGGGCCGGGGACCGGCGTTGCGCCGTTCCGGGCGTTCGTGCAGGAGCGCCGCGCGACTGCTGCCGCCGGGCGCAGCTGGCTGTTCTTCGGCGACCGCCGCTTCACCCATGATTTCCTCTATCAGCTCGAATGGCAGGATGCGCTCGAGGACGGCGCGCTCACGCGCATCGATCTCGCCTTCTCGCGCGATGCGCCCGAGAAGGTCTACGTGCAGCATCGCATGTGGGACGCGCGGCGCGATCTCGTCGATTGGCTCGACAACGGCGCGTATTTCTACGTCTGCGGCGACGCCAAGAACATGGCGAAGGACGTGCGGAAAACCCTGGTTCGGGCGCTGGCCGACGTGAAGGGGCTTGTGCCCGATGCCGCCGAAGCCGCGGTGCGCGAACTCGAAAAAAGCCGCCGCTACATTCAGGACGTCTACTGAGCCACGCCGGCGTTCCATGAATTCCGCGAAGGATCCCTCGCGCGTCGAGCGCATCAAGGAGGCCAGCGCCTATCTGCGCGGCACGCTCGAGGAGGGGCTGCGCGCCGAGGTCACCGGCGCCATCTCCGAGGACGACGCGCAGCTCGTGAAATTCCACGGCATGTATCTGCAGGACGACCGCGACCTGCGCGGCGAGCGCGCCAAGAAGAAGATGGAGAAGGCGTTCGCCTTCATGATCCGCGTGCGCTTTCCCGGCGGGATCTGCACGCCGGTGCAATGGCACACGCTCGCGGGCATCGCGCGCGACTATGGCAACGGCACGGTGCGGCTCACCACGCGGCAATCGGTGCAGCTCCACGGCGTGATCAAATCGAATCTGAAATCCGCGCTCGCGGCGATCGACGGCGCGCTGCTCGCCACCATCGCGGCCTGCGGCGACGTCAACCGCAACGTGATGTGCAATCCGAACCCGTTCCAGTCGCGGGCGCACGCGGCGGCGCTGAAAACCGCGCGCGCCATCTCCGAGCATCTCACGCCGCGCACGCCGGCCTATCGCGAGATCTGGCTCGACGGCGAGCGCATCGCCGGGGGCGAGCCGGACGTGGTCGAGCCGATCTACGGCAAAACCTACCTGCCGCGGAAATTCAAGATCGCGGTCGCGGTGCCGCCTTCGAACGACGTCGACGTCTACGCCCATGATCTCAGCTTCATCGCCATCGCGGACAAGCGCGGCGACGTGGCGGGCTTTAACGTGATGGTCGGCGGCGGCATGGGCATGACCCATGGCGAGCCCGACACCTATCCGCGCACCGGCGATCTCCTCGGCTTCTGCCGGGTCGAAGACGCGGTCGCGGCCGCCGAGGCGGTCGTCACCGTGCAGCGCGACTGGGGCGACCGCTCGAACCGCAAGCATGCCCGGCTCAAATACACCATCGAGGATCACGGTCTCGGCGCGTTCCGCGCCGAGGTCGAGCGGCGCACCGGCCGGCCGCTCGATCCGCCCCGAGCCTTCGCGTTCGCCTCGACCGGCGACCGCTACGGCTGGACCCAAGGCGAGGACGGCCGCTCGCATCTCACGATCTTCGTCGAGAACGGCCGGGTCCGCGACATCCCGGGCGGGCCGCAGCTGCTCACCGGGCTCGCGCGCATTGCCGAGCGGCACGACGCTGATTTCCGCTTCACCGCCAACCAGAACCTGATCGTCGCCAACGTCGCGCCCGATCGGCGCGAAGCAATCTATGCGCTGGTCGCAGAGCATGGGTTCGCGAACGGTATTTCCGGCCTGCGGCGCAATGCGATGGCCTGCGTCGCGCTGCCGACCTGCGGCCTGGCGCTCGCCGAGAGCGAGCGCTATCTGCCGGACCTCCTCACCGCGCTCGAAGTGCGGCTCGACGCGCACGGGCTCGCCGACGACGACGTCGTCATCCGCATGACCGGGTGCCCCAACGGCTGCGCGCGACCGTACCTCGCCGAGATCGCCCTCGTCGGCAAGGGTCCGGGCCGCTACAATCTCTATCTCGGCGCCGCGTTCGACGGCTCGCGCATGGCGAAACTCTACGCCGAGGATCTCGATCACGATGCGATTCTTGCCGCCTTGGAGCCGGTGTTTGCCGCTTATGCGCGCGAGCGGCAAAACGGCGAGCATTTCGGCGATTACGTCATCCGCGCCGGCTTCGTTTCCGCCTCCGGCAACGGCCGGGAATTTCACCACGCTCGTCGATGTGAGCCGATCGATCGGATTCGGCTTCACTTGCGCCGCATCGCCTCGATCTTGTCCCAGATCAGCGCCGCGATGTCGGGGCCGCCGAAATTCCTCACCGCGCGGATGCCGGTCGGCGACGTGACGTTGATCTCGGTGAGGAACCCGTCGATCACGTCGATGCCGACGAACAGCAGGCCGCGCTGGCGCAAGGCCGGGCCGAGCCGCGCGCAGATCTCGCGCTCGCGCGCGGTGAGCTCGGTCGCCTGTGCGGCGCCGCCCCGCACCATGTTGGAGCGCAGATCGTCGGCCTGCGGCACGCGGTTGACCGCGCCGCCGAACTCGCCGTCGACCAGGATGATGCGCTTGTCGCCCTGCCGCACCGCCGGCAGATAGCGCTGCACCACCCAGGGCTCGCGAAACGTCGCCGCGAACAGGTCGTAAAGCGAGCCGAAGTTCATGTCCTCGCGGGCGAGCCGGAACACCGCGGCGCCGCCGGCGCCGAACAGCGGCTTCATCACGATCTCGCCCTGCTCGGCGTGGAACTGCTTGATCTCGGCGCGGTCGCGAGTGATCAGCGTCGGCGGCATCAGGTCCGCGAACTCGATGACGAACAGCTTTTCCGGCGCGTTGCGCACGTGCCCGGGATCGTTGACCACCAGCGTGCCGGGATGGATGCGTTCGAGCAGGTGGGTGGCGGCCACATAGGCGAGGTCGAACGGCGGATCCTGCCGCATCAGGACGACGTCGAAACCGGCGAGCTCCACGCGGCGCGCTTCTCCCAGCGTGTAATGCTCGCCCTGCCGGTCGACCACGGATAGCGGCCGCACCCGCGCGAACAAGGCGCCGTCGCGCATCGCCAGCTGGTCGGGCGTGTAATAGGCGACGGGAAATCCGCGCGCCTGCGCCTCCAGCAACAGGGCGAAGGTCGAATCCCCGCGGATGTTGATCCGCTCGATCGGATCCATCTGCACCGCCACCTTCAGGCCCATGGCTGCTGCCCGCCTTTGCCGTGCTGCGGGAAGGCGCCCGCAAACGACGATTTATTGCATCGAATTGTCTTCAGCCGAAACCCCTTGATGAACGGTGTACTTCGCTCATGGGCTCGCGTCGAACGCCGCGATGATGTGGCGAGGCCATCGCCGCGGCATGACCAGCACCGCGTCGAAGCGGATCTCGGCGGATGCGTGTTCGGGATGAATGGCGAGCCAGGCCTGGGCCGCCGCGGCAATGCGGCGGCGCTGGCGTTGGCTCACCGCTTCCGCCGCATCGTCGAGCCGGGCGCGGGCCTTGACCTCGACGAAGATGAGGACGCGGCGGCGCCGCGCCACGATGTCGATCTCTCCCACCGGGCTCTGCCAGCGCCGCGCCAGGATGCGATAGCCCTTGACCACAAGCAGGACCGCGGCGCGGGTCTCGGCCGAAAGCCCGCGGCGAAACGCTGCTCGCCGCTGCGGACTGGGGCCCAAGTTTCGCGGCCGGACCGAAATTGGGCGCTCAATCCGCCGGGTCATGCCTGCTGCCTTCTCGAAGGGCGAGCGCCTGCCGATAGAGCTCGCGCCGGGAACGCCCGGTCAGCGTCGCGACCTCGGCCACCGCGTCCTTCACCGATCCGCGGGCGAGCGCATCGCGCAGCAGATCGCCGGTCTCGGCGGGCTCGGCATCGCTGGCCTCGCGTTGAGGCGGCGCGATCACGAGCGCGATTTCACCGCGCTTCTCGCCGGCATGCTCATAGTGCTGCGCAAGGGTCGTGAGATCGCCGCGACGGACTTCCTCGTGGAGTTTCGTGAGCTCGCGACACACGGCCGCCCGCCGCGGGCCGAGACCTGACGCAAGATCCTGGAGCGCCGCCGCGAGCCGCGGGCCGGTCTCGAACAGGACGAGCGTCGCTGGAATACGAGCGAGCTCGGCGATGCGCGCCCGCCGCTGGGCAGATTTGGCCGGCAGGAAGCCGTCGAACAGGAAGCGGTCCGTCGGCAGCCCGGCAAGGACGAGCGCGGTCAGCACCGAGGACGCGCCCGGTGCGGCCGTGACCTTATGCCCCGCGCTTTGCGCCTCGCGCACCAGCTTGAATCCCGGGTCGGACACCAGCGGCGTTCCGGCGTCGGAGATCAGCGCCACCGCCGCGTCTTCGGCGAGTGCGCCGAGCAGTTTCGGCCGAGCTTTTTCCGCGTTGCGATCGTGATACGGCGTGAGCGGCCGTTTGATCCCGTGGCGATCGAGCAGCTTGCGGCTCACTCTGGTGTCTTCGCATGCAATGAGGTCGGCGGCGGCCAGGATTTCGAGCGCCCGCAAGGTCACGTCACGCAGGTTTCCGATCGGAGTCGCGACCACATACAGCCCGGGCGCGAGCTTCGGCGCATCGATCTCGACCCCGGCGAGAGCGTAGCGCTTCGACGTTTCATGACGAGCCGGGCTGCCCATCTTGTTCATGGCTGCGCTCCGGATCCCTTCCGCCAGTCAATCCGACCATGCAGGCAGATTGGTCATGATCAGGGTAATCCGCCATTCCCTGGAGTCTCGCGCGCCTTCGGCTCGATCTGCCGCCGATGCCGGCCCTTGCCCCGCGATTGTGCGGAGCGCTTCGCCGGACGATCAAGCTAGCTTTTAGGACGGTGTCCGCGCGCGCGCCACCCCGCTGTGCGCGCTTTGACTTGCCTGACGTTCGCCCACATTATGGCCTTTATGAACGGGCGCCGGCGTTGGCGGTAGGAGGGCGGCCGTGTCCGGGAGAGCGCACGGGGAGATGCGGCACGCCGGGGCGACAAGGCGCGCTTTGCTGGCCGTTGCGCTGGGGTTCGCCGCATTGGCCGCCGGCTGCTCGGGGTTTCCGGGCAGCAGTTTCTGGAGCGGTGCCCCGCCCCCGCCGCCGGCCCAGTCCGGGACCGCGATCGGCACGGGTCAGGTCAAGGTCGGCCTCATCCTGCCGCTTTCGGCGAACGGCAACGCCGGACTCGCGGCGCAGTCGATGAGGAACGCCGCGGAATTGGCGCTCTCCGAGTTCAACAATCCGAACCTGCAGCTTCTGGTCAAGGACGACGGCGGAACCGCGCCCGGGGCGCAGCAGGCCGCCCAGCAGGCGATCGGCGAGGGTGCCGAGATCATCTTGGGCCCGCTGTTTGCGCATTCGGTCGGAGCCGCGGCCCAGATCGCACGGGCGCGCGGCGTGCCTTTGATCGCGTTTTCCACCGATGCCAATGTGGCCGCCAACGGCGTCTACTTGCTGAGCTTCCTGCCCGAATCCGATGTCGACCGCGTCGTCGATTACGCGACGAGCAACGGCAAACGTTCGTTTGCGGCGCTGTTGCCGGATAATGCCTATGGCAGCGTGGTCGATGCGGAATTCCGCCAGGCCGTGGCGCGCAAGGGCGGCCGGGTCGTGGGCCTCGAGCATTATCCGGCCGACAGGCAGCAAATCCAGGAACCGGTGCGGCGCGTGGCGGAAGCGGCGCGCCAGGCCGATAGCATTTTCATTCCCGATACCGCCGATGCGGTCACCTCCGTCGTGCAGGGGCTCGCCGCCGGCGGGCTCGATCGCAAGCGCGTTCAGCTCATCGGCACCGGGTTGTGGGACGACCCGAAGATCTTCGCCGACGCCTCGCTCCAGGGCGCGTGGTTCGCGGCTCCCGACCCGGCCGGGTACCGCGCTTTCGCCGGGCGCTACCGCGCGAAATTCGGCCAGGATCCGGTGCGCACCGCCACGCTCGCCTATGATGCCGTCTCGCTCGTCGCCGCGCTGGTCAAGACCCAGGGCGCCCAGCGTTTTGCGCCGGAGATATTGACCAATCCGTCGGGCTTCTCGGGAGTGGACGGAATTTTTCGTTTCCGCGCGGACGGCACCAACCAGCGCGGGCTCGCCGTGCTGCGCGTGGCTCCCGCAGGCCCACAGGTGGTCAGTCCGGCACCGCGCGCCTTCAACGCCGGGACGTGACAGCGATCAAACTTTGGCGGGTTCCGGTCAGGCAGCGAGATCGGCCACCACCGCATCGAGCAGCGGAAACCCTGCCGGCGTGACGCGCAGCCGTCCGCAGTCATCGATCTCGAGCAGATGTTGCGCGCATAGATCGGCAATGCGGCTCGCATCGAGCGGGCGCCCCGCGGTCGCGGCGAACCGGGCCGGATCGATGCCTTCGGTCAGTCGCAGCCCCATCAGCAGCAGTTCGTCCGCCTGCTCCTCGCGGCTCAGGGTCTCCTCGACCACAAGGCCGTGGCCGCGGCTTTCGACCCGCAGCAGCCAGCGTTCCGGATGTTTTTCGGTTGCGGTGGCGATGCGGGCTCGATCGACCTGGAGCCGGCCATGGGCGCCCGGACCGACGCCGGCATATTCGCCGTAGCGCCAATAGATCAGATTGTGCCGGCACTCGGCGCCGGGGCGGGCGTGGTTGGAAACTTCGTAGGCGGGAAGCCCGCGCGCGGCGGTGACTTCCTGGGTCGCATCGTAAAGCGCGCGCGCCGCATCGGGATCGGGAATTCGCAGCTTGCCCGCCGCATGCAGCGTTGCGAACGGCGTGTCGGCCTCGATCGTCAACTGATAAAGCGACAGGTGCTCGGAATTCTCGTCGAGCGCCCGATCGAGTTCGGTTCGCCAGGCGTCGGGGGTCTGCTCCGGCCGCGCATAGATGAGATCGAACGAAAATCGCTCGAAGGTTTCGCGGGCGACCGCCACGGCTTCGAGCGCTTCGCGTGCCGAGTGCAGGCGGCCGAGCTGTGCCAGCGCGGCGTCATCGAGCGATTGCACGCCGAGCGAGACGCGGTTGACCCCCGCGGCCCGCAACGCGCGGAACCGGGTCGCCTCGACGCTGGTCGGATTGGCTTCCAGCGTCACCTCGACGTCCGGCGCGATCGGCCAGTGCCGCGCAATCGCATCGAGGATGGCGCCCGCCGTTTGCGGGGCCATGAGCGAAGGCGTGCCGCCGCCGAAGAAAATGGTGGATACCGTGCGGCCGGGCGCCCGCGCGGCCGCATGGGCGATCTCCGAGCAAAACGCCCGCACGAATCGCGCTTCGTCGATCGCCGCGTGGCGCACGTGCGAGTTGAAATCGCAATAGGGGCATTTCGACAGGCAGAACGGCCAATGAACATAGACGCCGAAGCCCGGCGCAGCGGCGTCGATGCTCGCGCGGGCGATCGTCGCCGCCTCAGCGTCGGTCAAGGCACGCCTCTGCAAGCTTCAGGAACGCTCGTGCGCGGTGCGAGAGCGCACGGCCCTTCGGCGGCAGGCCGTGCTTGTCCTCGCTCGTCATCTCGCCGAACGTGAGCGCGAACCCGTCGGGTCGAAACATCGGGTCGTAGCCGAAGCCGCGCTGTCCGCGCGGCGGCCATACCAAGGTGCCGTCGACCCGCGCCTCGAATTCCTCGGCGTGCCCGTCGGGCCAGACAAGGCACAGCGCGCAGACGAAATGCGCGCGCCGATCGGCCTCGCTTGCCGCGCCTTGCTCCCGCAACAGGCCCTCGATCTTCTGCATCGCCGCGTGGAAATCCTTGTTTG
>VAZU01000418.1 GCA_005884745.1 Alphaproteobacteria bacterium | reverse complement strand
CCTCGACGTGCTGATCCCGATCCTCTACCTCAAAGGTGTCTCCACCGGCGACTTCGAGGAGGCGCTGATCGCGCTGCTCGGCAAGGACGCGCCTGGGCTCTCGGCCTCCACCATCGGGCGCCTCAAGGAGGCCTGGTCGGAGGAGCACGCGCGCTGGAGCAAGCGCGACCTCTCGGCCAAACGCTACGTCTACTAATGGGATGGTCCGGCCGTGCTCCTGCCCCACCGGCAAGCGAACCTTGCCGGGGGCGCCCAAGTCAAGGAGCACGCCATGTCTCAGCAACTCAGCACGACGATCGCCGTGATCGGTGTCGATATCGGCAAGAACTCGTTCCACGTTGTGGGTCTTGATCAGCGCGGTGCCATTGTGCTGCGGCAGAAGTGGTCACGTGGCCAGGTGGAACCACGGTTTGCGAACATGCCGCCCTGCCTGATCGGGATGGAGGCTTGCGTCGGGGCACATCATCTCAGTCGCAAGCTCAAGGGTCTTGGGCACGATGCCCGGCTGATGCCAGCCAAGTACGTTCGCCCCTATTCGAAGGGACAGAAGAACGACTTCCGCGACGCGGAGGCGATCGCCGAGGCGGTGCAACGGCCGACGATGAAGTTCGTGGCGACGAAGACCGCCGATCAGCTCGATTTGCAGGCGCTGCACCGCGTGCGTGAGCGGTTGGTCAGTCAGCGCACTGGCATCATCAATCAGATCCGCGCCTTCCTGTTGGAACGCGGCGTTGCCGTGCGGCAAGGGCAGCGCTTCCTGCGCCTCGAGTTGCCGCGCATCCTAGCCGCGCCCCCCGATGTCCTGTCGCCACGCATGGTGCGTGTCATCGAGGACCTGGCTGGCGACTGGCGTCGGCTCGATGAGCGCATCGAGGGCTTGCCGGGCGGCTTGCGGCGCAACACGTAGCGCCGCGCCGGCGTCTCCAACAGATAGGTCGGGTTCGACTGGCCGCCGCGGAATTGTTGCACCCGGAGCGGCCCGGAAAATCTCGGCACCCTGGCGGCGAGATACGCCTCGAGCCGCGCCGCGTCGAAGCGTAGCATCCTCGGCAAGATATCGAAGCGTGGCAATCGCTACCTGCGTGTCCTGTTCGTCCAGGCGGCATGGGTTGTATTGATCAAGCCCAAGAGCTGGGAGCGCCACGGGCTCAAGCCATGGCTCGAGGCGGCCAAGAAGCGGCTGCACCACAACGTGCTCGCCATCGCCCTCGCCAACAAGCTGGCGCGCATCGCCTGGAGCGTTCTTGCGCATGGCCGGAACTTCGAGGCGAGGAAAGTCCCGGCAGCCGCCCAATGAGCTCCCGATGATATAACGCGAGGCATCTAACCCGCCGAGGTCTGCGAGAGGATGAGACGAGATGGAGGACCGGTCTTCCCGGCGCATGCGAGCACTGGTGACCCAGATGGCCCGTTCGAGGCCTGTCCGCTAATGAGATCGCACGCGCGCTGATATCCATGATGGCCCGGAGCCAAATGCGCTCCAATCGGAGGCCGGATACATTGATGCAAGACCGCATCCGCCAGATCGACGAAAACCTCTTGCGACGCACGGCCGGACCATACATGTGGGTCATTCGCGTCGTTTGGGCCATGTCTGCGATATGTCCGGTCACCGGGTAATTCCGGAAATGCCGGTTTCGAGGCGGTGCGCGTGCGCGGCGACCGGCGCAGTGCCGGCATCGGCAAGGCGATGATCGCCCGCGCGATCGAGATCGCGCAACAACGCGGGTGCCAGCGGGTCGAGCTCACCTCCAGCGCGAGCCGCAAGGACGCCCACCGCTTCTACCAGCGACTGGGCTTTTCCGCCTCCCATGTAGGCATGAAGCTCATGCTGAAATAAGCTCTCCCGATCGGCCCGCCCGAAGGCCGAAGAGAGCCGACGAGACTAGCACCGGGAGGAAGCAACGTGACGACCACGCTCGATCGCCAGGCGGCCTATTCCGGCACCAAGGAGGTCGCGCCGGCGCTACGCTTCGACGCGGCGCGGCTCGAGGCGTATCTCGCCGCCAGGGTGCCGAGATTTTCCGGGCCGCTCCGGGTGCAACAATTCCGCGGCGGCCAGTCGAACCCGACCTATCTGTTGGAGACGCCGGCGCGGCGCTACGTGTTGCGCCGCAAGCCGCCCGGCAAGCTGCTCCCCTCCGCGCACGCGGTCGACCGCGAATACCGCGCCATCGCCGCGCTCTATCCGCAGGGCTTCCCGGTCGCCGAGCCGATTCTCTATTGCGACGACCCCGACGTCGTCGGCACGGCGTTCTACGTCATGGGCTACGCCGAGGGCCGCGTTTTTTGGGAACCGCACATGCCGCAGTCGAATCCCGCCGAGCGCGCAAAAGTCTACGACGCGATGAACGCCACCTTGGCGCGGCTGCATTCGTTCAAGCCGACCGAGATCGGCCTCGGGGATTTCGGCAAGGGCGAGAACTACGTGGCGCGCCAGATCGAGCGCTGGTCGAAGCAATATCGCGCCTCGGAGACGGAGAAGATCGACGAGATGGAGCAGTTGATCGCCTGGCTACCCGCGCACGTGCCGCCGCCCGGCCCGGTCGCGATCGTGCACGGCGACTACCGGCTCGACAACATGGTGCTCGACGCGACCGAGCCGAAGGTGCTCGCGGTGCTCGATTGGGAGCTCTCGACGCTCGGCGATCCGCTCGCGGATTTCACCTACCATCTGATGCAATGGGAGATGCCGTCGCTCACCGGCCCCGGCTCCGCCAGCCTGGTCGGCCTCGATCTCGCGGCGCTCGGCATCCCCGCGCGCGACGCCTACGTCGACACCTACGTCGCGCGCACCGGGCTCGACCCGCGGCCGCATCTGCCGGCCTATCTCGCCTACAATTTCTTCCGCATCGCCGCGATCCTGCAGGGCATCGCCGGCCGCGTGCGCGACGGCACCGCGACCAGCGAGCACGCGCCGGCGAAGGCGCAGATGGTGCGCCCGCTGGCGGAGACCGCCTGGCGCTTCGCGCGCGAGGGGGGGAGGTCGGCGCATAGCGCCGGGGGGGGGCAATGGACGCTGCAGTATGACCGACGCCCCCTCCCCATCCCTCCCCCGAGGGGCCCCCATCGCGCGAGCGCGATGGGGAGCCCCGTAAGCGGGGGAGGGAGGAGTCAGTGGCTTCATCTCGGCGCAAAACCCTGGCGCTCGCGCTCGGCGGCGGCGGCGCGCGCGGGCTCGCGCATATCGCGGTGATCGAGGCGCTCGACGAGATTTCCGTGCGGCCGGTCGCGATCGCCGGCAGCTCGATCGGCGCGGCGATCGGCGCCGCCTATGCGGCCGGCATGAGCGGCAAGGCGATGCGCCGCGTCGCGATCGACGTTGCGCACGCGCGCGCCGAGACGCTCGCCCGGCTGGTCGGCGCGCGCGCCGCCGGTCCGCTGCTCGCGGCGGTCTTTTCCAACCCGATGCTGCTCGACGCGCAAAAGCTTGCCGCGGCGTTCCTGCCGCCGGCGATTCCCGACGATTTCGCCGCGCTGGAAATCCCGCTCACCGTCATCGCGACCGATCTCTACGCGCGCTGCGCGGTGCCGTTGTCGACCGGCTCGTTGCGCACGGCGCTCGCCGCCTCGATGGCGGTGCCCGGGCTGGTGCGCCCGGTCGAGATCGACGGCAGAGTCCTGGTCGATGGCGGCGCCATCGAGCCGCTGCCGTACCATTACGTCGCCGGCCGCGCCGACGTCGTGCTCGCGGTCGACGTGTCGGGCGCGCCACGCGGACGCCCGCGCGAGATCCCCGACCCGTGGGAATGTCTGTTCACGACGCTGCAGATCATGAGCCGCGCCATCGTCAACGAGCAGCTCAAGCACGGCGCGCCGGATATTCTGATCCGGCCGAACATCGGCGCGTTCCGCGTGCTCGATTTCTTCCGCACCAGCGCGATCCTGCGCGCGGCCGACGCGGTCAAGGCCGAGGTGAAGGAACAGGTGGCAAAGCTGGTGGCGACCTGACACGCGTAGGCCTCGATCGAGCCGAAATATTGGGCGGAACGGGTCTGCGGATGATAGATCAGAGCGACGCGCGCGGCGCTCGGGGGCAATCTCTGTCGGGGCAATCTCTGTCAACGTGTGCAGCCGCCTTGCCCCGATCGCTGGCAGGCTGGGCAGCCGTCAACCGTGATCTCGGCCCGAGTGGTATTCGGGCAACACATTCCGGAAAAAGCGATAGCCCGCGGTTTTCTTCCTTGCGTGATCCTATCTTGATCCGAAAATCAGCCGCGTCGCGTGCCCTGGCTGTGCAGCATGGCTCGAACGGAGCCTTGGACGGGACAGGAGGCGGGGGTTGATGAGCCCGCGGCGATTGGCGG
>VAZU01000132.1 GCA_005884745.1 Alphaproteobacteria bacterium | reverse complement strand
AGAAGATCACCGGCGCGATCATCATCTTGATGAGCTGAATGAAGCCGTCGCCGAGCGGCTTGAGCGCCACCCCGGTGCCCGGGAAGAAATAACCGACCGCGACGCCGATCAGGATCGCGATGATCACCTGAATATAAAGTACGGTGTACCACGGACGGCTGCCGGTCATGATGGTTCCCCCGAGCAAGCGGACCGGTGCGCGACTGCGGCGCGAGCATCGGCGCGGCTTCGATCAAGCAAGTGTAGGCCGATTTTCCGGTATTTCGCTAGCGCGAATGTGGAACGCAAGGGCAGATTACAATCGCGGATGCCGGACCCCCAGTGCTATGTTCGTCGATCGCTCATTGGTCGGCTTCATCTGCCGTTCGTCCTCCGGTCAGGAACAATCGGCGTAACAGGTGGTTCTCGTCGTACTCGATCGCATGTTGCCGGCTGGAGGAAGCGATGTCTGCTGCATTTGGACGCGAATCTTCCGGGCGTGCCGGTGCCGCCGCGGCCCGTCCGGACCCGCGCGCGACTTGGCTCGAGGCTTACGACGCGGTGCGAAGCGAGACCGAGCGCCGCGCCGCGCCGCTCTCGGCCGAGGACCAGGCGGTGCAATCGATGCCGGATGCGAGCCCGGTCAAATGGCACCGGGCGCATACCACCTGGTTCTTCGAGCACTTCCTGCTGGTTCCACACGCCCCGGCGTACCAGACGTTCGATCCGCGGTTCGGCTATTTGTTCAACTCCTATTATGTCGCCGCGGGTCCGAGACACGCCCGGCCCAAGCGGGGCCTCATCACGCGGCCGAGCGCGGCGGAAGTAAGCGCGTATCGCGCCCATGTGGATGCGGGGGTGCGCGACCTGATCGGTGAGGCGAGCGCGCAGCAGCTGGGCGATGTGTCGCGAATCCTCGAGATCGGCCTCAATCACGAGCAGCAGCACCAGGAGCTGATGCTGACCGATATCCTCCACGCCTTCGCCCAGAATCCGACGGCGCCGGCCTATGCAACCGGCTGGCGCCCGCCCGACACGCGCGGCAAATGCGGCGGTTTCCTCGCGCTTGCGCAAGGCATTCACACGGTCGGCCACGATGGCCAAGGCTTCGCGTTCGACAACGAGCGCCCGGCGCACCGGGCGCTGGTCGGCCCGGTGCGCATCGCCCGCGAGCTCGTCACCAATGCCCAATGGCTGGAGTTCATGCGCGACGGCGGCTACCGGACGCCCTCGTTGTGGCTGTCGGACGGCTGGGCGAGCGTCGAATCGGAGGAATGGACCGCGCCCGGCTACTGGCGGGAGCGCGACGGGCAGTGGCTGACCATGACGCTCGGCGGGCTCGCGCCGGTCGATCCCGGCGCGCCGGTCTGTCATACAAGCTATTACGAAGCCGACGCCTTCGCGCGGTGGGCCGGCAAGCATTTGCCGACCGAGTTCGAGTGGGAGGTCGCCGCGCGCAGCGGCGAACTTTTGCATGCCCAGGGCGTTGTCTGGCAGTGGACGCGCAGCGCCTATGCGCCCTATCCCGGGTTCCGGGCGGAGGCAGGCGCGCTCGGCGAGTACAATGGCAAGTTCATGGTGAACCAAATGGTGCTGCGGGGCGGCTCGCTCGCCACTCCCCCGGGCCACAGCCGCGCGAGCTACCGCAATTTCTTCTATCCATCCGCCCGCTGGCAATTCACCGGAGTTCGGCTTGCCGATTACGACGGCTGACCATATTTGTGCGATGGCTGACCACCATTGCCCGGACCCATCCCTGTCACCATGACGGCGCTCGCACGACCTGCCATTCGTCCGCAAGGTGCACGCAATGCCGCAACCGCGTTCGCCGCCGACGTGCTCGAGGGGCTCGCGGCCACGCCCAAGCGGCTGCCGGCCAAATATTTTTACGACGAGGCCGGCTCGCGGCTGTTCGAGCGCATCACCGAGCTTCCCGAGTATTACCCGACCCGGACCGAGCTGCGGATCCTGGAGTCCTCGGCGGAGAGCATCGCGGGATTGGCGGATCCGGGCGCGGCGCTGATCGAGTTCGGCAGCGGCTCGACCGCAAAGGCGCGCCTGTTGTTGCGGCACATGGTCTCGGTGCGCGCCTATGTGCCGGTGGATATTTCCGCGGAATTCGTGAACGGCGAGGCCGCCCGGCTGCAGGCGGATTTCCCGGCGCTGCGGGTATTGCCGGTTGCGGCGGATTTCACCGGTGCCTTCGAACTTCCCGCGGCGGTGAAGGCGGGTCCGCGGCTCGGGTTCTTTCCCGGCTCGACCATCGGCAACCTCGAGCCCCACGAAGTCACCGGTTTTCTGCGCCGTGCCAAACGCGCGCTGGGGCAAGCCGCGGCTTTCGTGGTGGGCGTCGACCTCGTCAAGGACCCGGAGGTGCTCTACGCCGCCTACAACGATTCCCAGGGGGTCACGGCGCAGTTCAATCGCAACCTCCTCGTCCGCATCAACCGCGAGCTCGGCGCCGATTTCGACGTGAGCGCGTTCGAGCATCACGCCTTCTACCATCGCGAGCTGCGCCGGATCGAGATGCATCTCGCCAGCCTGCGGCGCCAGAAAGTGCGGATTCTCAGCAAATGCTTCGAGTTTCGCGCCGGGGAGACCATCCATACCGAGAACAGCTACAAATACACCATCGAATCCTTCGCGGCGCTGGCGCGCGGCGCCGGGTGGTCGATCGGCGCGGTCTGGACCGATCCCGAGCGTTATTTCTCGGTGCAGGCGCTCGTGCCGGAAGCGGGCGGGCGCCGCATCTGAACGCAGCCGAGGGGGCGAGCAAGCATGAGCGACAAGCACGACGTCCTGGTGATCTGCGGCAGCCTGCGCCGGGGCTCCTACAATGCCCTGCTGGCGCGCAATCTGCCGGCGCTGGCGCCCCCCGAGATGACGATCGTGCCGGCGCCGCCGATCGGCACGCTCCCGCTCTACAATTTCGATGTGCAGACCGAGCATGGCTTTCCGGCCCCGGTCACGGCGCTCGGCGAGGCGATCCGGGCCGCCCATGGAGTGATGTTCGTCACGCCGGAATACAATTATTCGGTGCCCGGCGTGCTCAAGAACGCCATCGACTGGGTGTCGCGGCTGCCGAACCAGCCGCTCGGCGGCAAGCCGGTCGCCATCCAGTCCGCCTCGCCGAGCGTGCTCGGCGGCGCGCGCGCGCAATATCATTTGCGGCAGATGATGGTGTTCCTCGATGCGCTGGTCTTCAACAAGCCGGAGATCATGGTGACGTTCGTCAACACCAAGGTCGACGAGGCCCAGGGCGTGCTGACCGACGAGCCCACGCGCAAGATCGTCGCCCAGCAGCTCGCCGCATTCTCGAAATTCATCGTGCGTATGAGCGTGCCCGCCTGATGGTTCGAGGGCCGGCCGCCCCGCCTGAGGCCTGCGGCTGGTCGCTCTGGGTGTCATCGCCCGGCCCCGTCCGGGCGACCCAGTAGCCTCCGACATCGCTAGGCTCAGGACTTTTCCGCGCGCGGTGGTTACTGGGTCGCCCGCATACGCGGGCGATGACACCTCTGCGGCTCTTGCTGTATTGTCGGAATCGAACAAGGAACAAGAACAGGAGGACGCCATGAGTGTCTCGAGCGCCCGGAAGTCCAGCGGCAAGGCGGGGACGCCGGCGGCGAGCAAGAACGTCGAAGCGTCGCGGCGCGCCTATTACGACCGCATCTCCGCCTACGACATGGCGCCGCTGTGGGAGGTGCTCCGCGACTTGGTGCCGCGCGAGCCGGTCACCCAATGCGTGCCGGCGATCTGGCATTTCAAGGATGCCCGGCCGCTGGTGGCGGAAGCCGGCGAACTGATCACCGCGAAAGAGGCGGAGCGCCGGGTGCTGGTGCTGGAAAACCCGGCGCTGCGCGGGAAATCGCGCATTACCCAGACGCTTTACGCCGGCCTGCAGCTGATTCTGCCGGGCGAGATCGCCCCCGCGCATCGCCATTCCGCCTCGGCGATCCGGTTCGTGCTGGACGGCGAGGGCGCCTATACGGCGGTGGAAGGCGAGAGGACGACAATGCAGCGCGGCGACTTCGTCATCACCGCGAATTGGGCCGCGCACGATCACGGCAATACTTCGAAGCAGCCGATGATCTGGCTCGACGTGCTCGATCTGCCGACCATCAATTTCTTCGAGGCAGGTTTCTCCGAGCATTTGAATCGGGAAAGCCAGGCAGCGGAGCGCGAGGACGGGGATTCGCTCTCCCGGTTCGGCTCCGGCGTGCTGCCGGACGGCGAGGCCCCGAACCGGATCCGCAAGCCGATCATCAATTATCCCTATGCCCGCATCCGGCCGATCCTCGATCGCCTCAAGCGCGCGGGCGACGTCGATCGCTCTCACGGCGCGCGCGTGCGCTACGCCAATCCGTGGACCGGCGGCTGGGCCACGCCCACCATGGGGGCGCATCTTTCGCTGCTGCCCAAGGGCTTCGCGGGCGAGCCGTATCGGTCGACCGACGGCACCATCTTCGTCTGCGTCGAGGGCGAGGGCGCAACCAAGCTCGACGGCGAGACGCTGGAATGGTCGCCCGGAGACGTGTTCGTCGTTCCGCCGTGGCAGCGTTATGCCCATCGGGCCCTGGGCGAGACCACCGTGTTGTTCGGCATCTCCGACCGCCCGGCCCAGGAAGCGCTGGGCATCTGGCGCGAGGACCGGTGAGCCTATTCCCTCCCCGAAGGGGAGGGTCGGGGCTGAGCGAATGCGAAGCGCCGGGGTGGGGCGGTTGATCTGACTCCCCACCCGGCTCACGTCCTCGACGTTCGCCGACCTCCCCTCCGGGGAGGTATCAACCGGCGCGGCTGCAGCTGTCGGGAGGAGCGGATGAGATCGCAACAAGCGTGCCGCCGGTACATCGCGACGCTCGGCTGCGGTTGCGTTGCCGGCATCATCCTGTCGCTCGCCGCCGCGTCCGCGCAGGCGCCGAAGGTCGGCGATCCGCCCGAGGCGAGCAACATGCGGCTCGTCGGCTACGACGGTCTGCAGGCGCGCAGCGCCTATCAGCCGACCATCCACCGCCAGGGCGAGCGCTTCATCGCCTATGTCGGCCACCACGGCGGCACCGAGCGTGTGCCAAAGCCGGTCAATCCGCTCACCGGCGTGGCCGAGTTCAGCGGCACCTCGATCCTCGACGTGACCGATCCGGCGCATCCCAAATATCTGCGGCACATCCCCGGGCAGGAGGGGACCTACGAGCAGGGCGGCGCGCAGATGGTGCGCGTATGCGACGGCAAGGCGCTGCCCAAAGGCGATCCGAACAGCGTCTACCTGCTGCGCACGTTCGGCGGCCAGGCCCATGAGATTTGGAACGTCGCCGATCCGGCGAAGCCCGAGCTCGTCGCGCGCATCGACGGCCTCCAGGACACGCATAAAAGCTGGTGGGAATGCGAGACCGGCATCGCCTATCTCGTCTCCGGCGCGCCCGGCTGGCGCACCCGGCGGATGACGCAAGTCTATGATCTCTCCGACCCGGCGCATCCGGCAAAGATCCGGGATTTCGGCCTGCCCGGCCAGCAGCCGGGCGCAACCGGCACGGTGCCGACCGAGCTGCACGGTCCGATCTCCACCGGGCCCGAGGGCAACCGCATCTATTTCGGTTACGGCACGAACAAGGGCGGCATCCTGCAGATCGTGGACCGCGCGAAACTGCTGAACGGCGCCAAGGAGCCGACGCCGGAGAACCTGCATTATCCCGACGTCGGCGCGCACACCACGTTTCCGATGTTGAAAATGCCGATTGCGGAATTCGCGCACGACAAGTCCGGCGCAACGCGCGACATCGTCATGATCGTCGACGAATCGCTGGTGAACGAATGCCAGGAGCCTCGCCAGATGGTGTGGTTCGCCGACGTGACAATCGAGACGCGGCCGATGGTGGTGTCGAACTATACGGTCGACGAGGCGAGCGGCCATTTCTGCGAGCGCGGCGGCCGCTTCGGCGCGCATTCGTCCAACGAAAGCACGGCCCCGGTGTTCTACAAGAAGCTGGCGTTCATCACCTTCTTCAACGCCGGCGTTCGCGCGCTCGACGTGCGCGATCCCTACCGGCCGAAGGAAGTCGGCTTCTTCATCCCGGCGATCACCGCGAACACCGATCCGCGCTGCATCAAGGTGAACGGACAGGACCAATGCAAGACCGCGATCCAGAGCAACAACGTCGAGACCGACGAGCGCGGCTTCATCTATTTGGTCGATCGCGCCAACACCGGGTTGCACATCCTGGAGCTCACGGGCAGCGCCAGGGCGATCGCCGGATCGCCGTAGTTCGCAGCGAAGTCGTCCCGGGGCCCGAGCGCAAGCGAGGGAACCCGGGACCCATGACCACGGCCGTAACAAGTTGCATCGGCGGTGTTCATGGGTTCCGGCTCTCGCGCTTCGCGCGCGGCCGGAATGACGCGGCATGAGTTTCAATCCAGCGCCGCCATCACCGCGCGGGCGATCGCCTGGGTGCCGTCGCGGCCGCCCATCTCGCAAGGCTTCAGGCCGGCCGCGAACGCGCGGTCGACCGCCTGCTCGATGCGCCGGGCCGCCTCCGCGGCGGCCTTATGATCGTGACGCTCGGCGAGCCAGTCGAGCATCATCGCCGCCGAGAGGATCATCGCGGCCGGATTGGCGCGGCCGGTGCCCATGATGTCCGGCGCGGTGCCGTGACAAGGCTGGAACACCGCGTGGGTGTCGCCGATGTCGGCGGACGGCGCCATGCCCATGCCGCCGATCAGGCCGGCGGCGAGGTCCGAGAGGATGTCGCCGAACATGTTCTCGGTGACGAGCACGTCGAAATCCCACGGTTTGCGCACGAGCACAGCCGAGCACGCGTCGATGTAGACGTGGGCGGCGGCGACTTCCGGAAATCGCGCGGCGCGCTCGTCGAAGATCTTGCGAAAAAAAGCAAATGCCTTGAACACATTGGCCTTGTCGACGCAGGTCAGCTGTCCACGTAGGCCGCGCGCCTTGCGCCGCGCCGCCAAACGAAACGAGAAGTCGAACAGCCGCTCGCAGGTCTTGCGGGTGATCACCAAAGTTTCGCGCGCCTCGTCCTGCGTGACCACGCCCTTGCCCATCGAGGCGAACAGGCCTTCGGTCGATTCGCGGATGACCACGAAATCGATGCCGTGCTCGGCGGCGCCGACGATCGGGCTCGCAACCCCCGGCACCAGACGTGCCGGACGCACGCCGGCGTAGAGGTCGAAGATCTTGCGCAGCTCGACCTGCGGCGCGATCTCGGTGCCGTCCGGATAGCGCACGTCGGGCAGGCCGCAGGCGCCGAGCAAGACGGCGTCGGCCTCATCGCACAGCTTGACGGTCGCTTCGGGCAGCGCCGTTCCGGTCTCGCGATAATGATTGGCGCCCGCCGGCGCCTCCGTGAACCGGAATTTCAGCCCGGCATGCGAGGCTTCGAGCTTGCGCAGGATTTCCAGCGCGGGCGCCATCACCTCGGTGCCGATGCCGTCGCCGGCAATGACCGCGATGTGGAAGCTGTCGTTGGCGTCCATCGGAAACACTCGCTTTCGCTTGGCGGCGGCCGGCGTTCTTGCTTTGCTTGGCCGTTGGGAGACCGCATGCATAGCGTGCAGAGAGCGAGCGTGCCAGGGCGCCCGGGCCGGCCGCCCTTCGAGGCTCGCTCCGCTCGGCCGCCCTTCGAGGCTCGGCGCTTCGCGCCTTGCTCCTTCAGGGTGACGGCCGGATTTCGTGCAGGTCCGTGTTGCGCGGGGAGTCGAACTTGCTAGGGTTGGCGCGGCGAAAGGACGGCACATGACCGAGGGCAATGCCGAGGAGACGGAGCACGCGCGGGCGCCGCGGCTCAAGGACGCGATGCGGCAAGCGCGAATCGAGATGGCGGAGCGCTCCGGCGTGGTCGTCGACCTGCGCGATGCCGAGCTCGCCCGGCTCGAATTGCTGAACCAGGCGCTCGACGCGGTTTATGCGGAGATCCCGGCGGAGGTCGAGCTGTTCGAGCGCGGCATCGCCGAGGGCGACACGCCGCGGCTGTGGATCGACATGATCGCCCACGTCGCCATGGGCCGCGACAAACGCGTCTATCGCTTCGTCCAGGACACCCGCTACGGCCGGCGCGTGATCGCGGAATCCGCCGACATCGACGAAATGACGCGCGCGGTGACCCAATATATCGCCCGGCAGCTGGTCGAGCGCGAGCGCGTCGTCGCCGGCGACACCGAGCTCGCCGCCCGCGACCTCTTGATCGACGCGGTCAGCCGCCGCCGGCGTCGGCGGCGCGTGCTCCTCACGCTGCTGATCGGGCTCACGCTCGGGGTGGTGCTCGGCGCCGGCGCCGTGCTGGGAACCGCCTGGGTCTCGGCGCTGCGATAGTTTGTTCGGTCATTCGGGGCCGCACACGCGCTTTCCCCTCTCCCACAAACAAGGGGAGAGGGAAAGGACATGCTCACGAGGCCCGGCCGAGCACCATGCACGTCGTCGAGCCATGGGCGATGAGCGTGCCGGCCTGGTCCCACAGGCGGCCTTCCGCCGTGGCAACGCGGTTGCCGGCGTGGATGAGCTTGCCTTCGCACCGGACGAGGCCCGTGTCGGCGAAGACGGGGCGCACGAAACTCACGCTCAGATCCACGGTGGTGTAGGCTTGCCCGGCATTCATGATCGAATGCACGGCGCAACCCATGGCCGAATCGAGCACGGTGGCGATCCAGCCGCCATGGACGCTCCCCAGCGGATTGTAGAAACGCGGCGAGGGCTTCGCCTCGAACACGACGCGGCCGCGTTCCACCTCGGTGATCCAGATGTCGGTCACTTCGGCGAACGGCGGCGCCGGCAGCGCGCCGTCGCGCAGCTTCTCGAGAAATTCGATGCCGGTCATTGCGGTTGCGAGCTCACGGGGCACCACGCCGACGTTGCCGGTTGCGGACTGCAGGGCCATCGATCGTCTCCTTTGCCAATTCCGGTCCAAGTTGCGGCATCTGCAGCCATCGGGCAGCGCGCCGCGTGTCAGCTAAGCCAAGCGTTCCAGCACGCGGTCGAGCGCCGAATTGAGAACCGCGGCATCGGCGTTGCCCAGAACCTCTTCGACATGGCGCTGGGCGCGGGCCCAGGCCGGCCGCGCCGCCCGCAAAGCTTCGCGGCCTTGCTCGGTCAGGTGCAGGCTGCGGGAGCGGCGGTCATCGGGATCGGGCGCCAACACCACGAAGCCCCGGCGTTGGAGCGGACGCAGGTTCCGGGTCAGCGTCGTCGGGTCCATCACCAGCTTCTCGGCCAGCGCCCCGACGCCGATGCCGTCGAGCACCCGCAGATGCGCCAGCAGGCCGAATTGCGTGATGGTCAGGCCTGATGCGCCGCGCGGCTTTGCGCAGGCGCAGGCAGGTGCAGGCGAACGACGCCGGCGTCGGAACTTCCTTGGGCGCGTCCATGGGCCAGCATTACCTGCATATGCAGGTAATGGCAAGGTCGGTGCTCCGCAGCGCCGTTTCCCGGGCGCAGCGCAGCACACAGGAACTCGGGTGTTCCCGAGTTTCGGCACGTTAGAGCTTGCCGCAAGTTGGAAACAAACATCCGACTTGGGGTGTGGTGCGCTGCAGACCCGGGATCCAGAGCTGGACCCCGGATCAGCGGTGCAGCGCTGACGCGCTGCACCGCGTCCGGGGAACGCCGGAGCTGGCTGCCTTGGCTCATTGCAGCAGCGCGCGGCGGGAGAGCTCGGTCAGCCCGGGGTGCCCGGCCTTCAATCCGCGCGAGGTCACCTCGCAGCGCCAGCGCCCGGGCGCGCCGTGGATCCGATAAAGGTTGTAGCCGGCCGGATCGCGGTCCCCGCGCACCGCCGCCGAGGCCGACGGCACCCCGACGACCGGGATCCGGTGCTCCGGCCCCCCGATCCAGGCGAGCGAATGCACGTGGTTGTGGCCGTGCAGCACCAGCTCGGCGCCGTATTCCGCGATCAGCCGCCGGAACGGCCCGGCGTCGATGAGCCGCTTGAAGCGGTTGCGGCTCTGCGCGGCCGGCGGGTGATGGATCAGCACGATGCGGAACAGGCCTTCGTGCGCAAGATGCGCCAGCGCGTCGGACAGCCGCATCAGCTGATCGGCGCCGAGCTTGCCGGTGGCGAGGAACGGCGCCGTCGGCAACGCCGTGGAAAGCCCGATCAGCGCCGCCGGCCCGCGCCGGCGCACGTAGGGGAACGGGCCTGAGCGGCTGTGCGGCGCGCCGGTGCCGATGCCGTCGCCGCGCATGTAATCGCCCCAGTGCGAGGCGGGGTGCTCGATCGCGTCGCGCACATAGGCGTCGTGATTGCCCGGCACCATGCTCACGTCGTGGGGCGAGCCGAGCTGCGCCAGCCATTCCCGGGCCGGCGGGAATTCCTTCTCCAGCGCGATGTTGACGAGGTCGCCGGTGACCGCGATGTGGTCGGGCGCCGCGGATCGCAGGTCGTGCACCAGGGCTTCCAGCGCTTCGGGGCGGTGGCGCACGAACCGCCGCCGGTGCCAATTGACGAAGCCGAGCGCGCGCTTGCCGGTCAGCTCGCGAAAACGCGGCAGCGGCACGGGCCCGAGGTGCGGATCCGACAAATGCGCCAGCACGAACATCGCAGCGCTACGAGCTGCCGATCAGGATGCCCGCGATGAACACCAGCGCGCCGCCGACCCCGACCTGGAACGCGGCGTTGAGGAACGGCGTGTCCATGAAGCGCCAGCGGATCCAGGAAATCGCCGCAAGCTCCACGACCACGACGGCGATCGAGAAACTGGTCGCCACCCAGAAATCGGGAATCAGATACGGCATCGTGTGCCCCAGCCCGCCGAGCGCCGTCATCACCCCGCACACGGCGCCGCGGATCAGCGGCGCGCCGCGCCCGGTCAGCGAGCCGTCGTCGGAGAGCGCTTCGGCAAACCCCATGGAGATGCCGGCCCCGACCGACGCGGCGAGCCCGACCACGAACGTCTCCCAGGTGTGATGGGTGGCAAACGCCGCGGCGAACAGCGGCGCGAGCGTCGACACCGAGCCGTCCATCAGGCCGGCGAGGCCGGGCTGCACGTATTGCAGCACGAACATCCGCCGCGCGGTCTCGTCCTCCTCGGCGCGCGCCCCCTTGGTGAGGAGCTTTTCGCCCAGCTGCTCGGCGAAGCTCTCGTGCTTGTCCTCGGCTTCGGCGAGGTTGACCAGGAGCTCGCGGACCGAGGCATCGCGCGCGGTCGCGGCCGCCTTGCGGTAGAACCGCGCGGCCTCGTATTCCATCTCGGCGGCGTATTTGCGCACCTCCTCGATGCCGAGCGGGCGCATCAGCCACAACGGCCGCCGCTGGCTGATGAAGCCGCGCACGTCCTGGCGCCGGATCAGCGGCAGATATTCGCCGAATTTCTGCCGGTAGAGGTCGAACAGCATGCCGCGGTGGCGAACCTCCTCCTCGGCCATTTCTTCGAACAGCTTGGCCGAGGCCGGGTAGGCCTCGCGCAGGCCCTCGGCAAAGCCGCGGTAGATGCGGCTGTCCTCCTCCTCGTTTGTGATGGCCAACGCGAGGACCTCTTGCTCGGTCAAGTCGGCAAAGCGCTTCACGGAGGGCTCTCTTTGTAAGGATTCCAACCAATGCTCTTATAGGGGGGCCGGGCCGAAAGTGGAATGCGGCAGGGCCGGAACCGCTGCGTTATCCTGCGCGGGCCGGAGCGGGCCCGCCGGGCCGCGGAGGCGGGCGGAGGGGCCGGGCGCGGGAAGGGGACCGCAGCCCAGGAGGGCGCGATGCGTAGCAATTTCCTGAGCCGAGCCGTGGGGTCGCGCCTGCGCCGGGCGCTGCACCTCTATTGGCGCTTCGCGCGCGGCTTGACCATCGGGGTGCGCGGCG